>JAAEOK010000053.1 GCA_024244705.1 Alphaproteobacteria bacterium | reverse complement strand
GTGTTGGCGAAGCCGTTGGCGTTGAGGAACCACATCGAGGTGGCGTCCTGGGCCAGCGGCACGAAGATGTCGAGGTTGCCTTCCTGCGCGCTGCCGAACTGGCCGCCGGGCGCGATCCACGGGCCCCACTTGTCCTGCGCCCGGGCCTCGTCCACCGGAAGCTGCGCCGCCACCGCAACCGTCGCCGCGCCGACCAGCAACGTGGTCTTCAGCGAGGCCGCCGGGCGGGCGGGCGTAACCGGGTTCGGGATATTGGTAAGGGTCGTTATTCGGGCGTCTTCGACGCGTGCGGCCATTGGGCGGCTCCCCTAGGGTTCCACGCCGCCCTCCTCACAATGAGGAGTACGGCGCTGTTGGCTCCAGTCCGCGCCCTTGGGCGGCAAAACATCGACCCCAACCGCTTGGTACGCAAAGGTTTATTTGGTCCGTGTGCTTCGACACGGTTCGGTTGCAGTGTTGCATTTCGGCGCGATGATTTCCAGGGCGAATCCGCGTTGCCGACCGAGCGACAGGGATGGCTGGGTCGGCCATGCCCGCGGCTCGGTCGGAGTGATTTCCCCCTCACCCGGCTCCGGCTAGGCTTGGCCTTGTGGCCTCGCCAAGCCTGCGCATCCCTCTCCCCAATGGGGCGAGGGACGATATGCCGTGCTCGTTGGAATCCCTCTCTCCCCATTGGGGAGAGGGACGATACGCCGCGCTCGGCCGAACTCCCTCTCCCCTTGAGGGAGAGGGTCGGGGTGAGGGGGGATCGAAACAACCGGTCCTGCGCCGCGCCCGGGATGTCACATGAACCCGCTGGCGGGGCCGCCCCCGCCGCCGAAACAGTATCTAAACTTCCCGTCTCGCTTTCAGCGCCGCGGTCAGGGTGCCATCATCGAGATAGTCGAGCTCGCCGCCGACCGGGACGCCATGGGCGAGCCGGGTGATGCTGACCTCGGCGTCTTCCAGCCGCTCGGCGACATAATGCGCGGTGGTCTGGCCGTCGACCGTGGCGCCGAGGGCGAGGATGATTTCGCGGACTTCCGGGGCCCGGGCGCGGGCGACCAATCCGTCGATCCGCAGATCCTCCGGGCCGACGCCGTCGAGGGCGCTCAGCGTGCCACCGAGGACATGGTAAAGGCCCTTGAAGGCGTGGGTCCGCTCCAGGGCCCACAGGTCGGCGACCTGTTCGACGACGCACACGATCGACGGGTCGCGGCGCGGGTCGATGCAGATGGCGCAGGGGTCCCGGGTGTCGATATTACCGCACCGGCCGCAGATGCGGATGCGGTCGGCGGCCTCGGTCAAGGCCCGCGACAGCGGCTGCATCAAGCCCTCGCGGCGATTGATCAGGTGGAGCGCGGCGCGCCGCGCCGACCGCGGCCCGAGCCCGGGAAGCTTGGCGAGGAGCAGGATCAGCTGCTCGATTTCGCTGCTCGCCATGGCGCCCCTTAGAGGGGGAAGTTCATGCCCGGCGGCAGCGCCAGCCCGCCGGTGATCTTCTTCATTTCTTCGGACGCCAGCTGCTCGACCTTGGCGCGGGCATCGTTGAAGGCGGCGACCAGCAGATCCTCGAGCACCTCGATATCCTCACCGGTGGTCAGGCCGGGATCGATCTTGATCTGGCGCACCTCGCCCTTGCCGTTGAGCGTGACATGGACCATGCCGGCACCGGCCGAACCGGTGACCTCGGCGTCGGCCAGCCGGTCCTGCATCTCGGCCACCTTGCTCTGCATCTCCTGAGCCTGCTTCATCAACTGGCCGAGGTTCTTCATCGTCTAAGCCTCTTCGCTGTCGTCGTCGGCCGCCGCGTCGGGCGTCGGCGAGATTTCGCGCACCGCTTCTATGGTGGCGCCGGGAAAGGTGTCAAGCGCCGCACGGACCAACGGGATCTCCGCCGCCGCCACAATCTCCGCCCGGCGCCGGGCATCGGCCTGATCGGCGAGGGTCGGCGCGCCGTCCTCGCCCGACACGGTCACCACCCAACGATCGCCGGTCCACGTGCCCAGCATCTGGCCGACCTGATTGGCAAGGTTGGCCGGCGCCTGCCGGGTCGGCCGGATCTCGATGCGGCCGCGCTCGAACTTGACCAGGTGGACGTTGCGGGTCAGATGGCTGGCGAGGAGTTGTTCGCGGTTGGCTTCGAACAGGGCGACGACCTGCTCGAACGAGGCCGCCTCGGCGGCGCCCTCCGGAGTGGGATCGGCGGCCGGCGCCAGCACCGCGTTGCCGTCGCCACCAACGGCCCGCACGCCGGCGCCGTTTCCGTTGTCCGCCGGCGGCGGCGGCGCGGGCGGCGGTTTCGCGTCGGCGGCCGGCGCATCATCCTGCTGCAGCCGGCGCACCAGATCGCCGGGCGGCGGCATCTCGGCCGCATAGGCGAGCCGGATCAGGACCATTTCGACCGCCGGCAGCGGGCTGGGGGCGCCTTGGACCTCGCCCAACCCTTTGAGCATCATCTGCCAGGCCCGCGTCAAGACCGGCATCGGCAGGGCCTCCGCCATCGCCGTGCCGCGCTGGCGCTCGACATCGGAGACCGCGGCGCTGCGGGCGGCGTCGGCGGCGACCTTCATGCGGGTGATCCAGTGGGTGTGGTCGAGCAAATCCTGGACCACGGCAACCGGGTCGGCGCCGGACTTGTACATGGTCTCGACGAGGTCGAGGGCGGCGGCGATCTCGCCCTTCATCAAATGGTCGAAAAGGTCGAACAGTTGGGTGCGATCGGCGAGCCCCAGCATGTCGCGCACATGGTCGGCGGTGACCTCGCCGGTGGCCTGGCCGATCGCCTGGTCGAGCAGCGACAGCCCGTCGCGCACCGAGCCGTCGGCGGCGCGGGCGAGGACCGCGATCGCGGCCGGCGCCACCGCCGCGCCTTCGCGCTGGGCGATGTCGGCGAGGTGGCTCTCCAACAGCTCGAGGTCGACGCGGCGCAGATCGAAGCGCTGGCAGCGCGACAGCACGGTGACCGGCACCTTGCGGATCTCGGTCGTGGCGAAGACGAACTTGACGTGCTCGGGCGGCTCTTCGAGGGTCTTCAGCAGCGCGTTGAAGGCGTTGCGCGACAGCATGTGGACTTCGTCGATGATATAGACCTTGAACCGCGCGGTGACCGGTTTGTAGCGCACGCCCTCGATGATCTCGCGGATGTCGTCGACGCCGGTGCGACTGGCGGCATCCATCTCGATGACGTCGATGTGGCGGTCCTCGGCGATGGCGACGCAATTGGCGCAGATGCCGCAGGGTTCCGGGGTCGGACCGCCGCTGCCGTCGGGGCCGACGCAGTTGAGCGCCCGGGCGATGATGCGGGCGGTCGTCGTCTTGCCGACGCCGCGCACGCCGGTGAGCACGAAGGCATGAGCCAGGCGCCCCATCGCCATCGCGTTGGTCAGGGTCGTCACCATCGGCGCCTGTCCGACCAGCTCGGTGAAGGTGCCGGGACGGTATTTGCGGGCGAGCACCCGGTAGGGTGTCGTGGCGGCGGCGGTTTCGGCCAGGTCTGTCATGCGCTCGGCGTGGAAGGGGCGGCGATTCGCGAAGCGGGAGATTGGACAGCGACCCGGGCGAAACTCGTTACGGCTGCTTCCTTCCGGACCTGACCGGGTTGGCGAGGCGCCCGTCCGCGCCAACCTCCCAGCGGCACTATATCAGGACTCGCCACCCCGAGGGCAAGGGGCGATCGAGGGCGATTGCCCGGCGCCGGCGAAAGTGCGAGATTGCGCCCCATGCACGGCCCCAACCCCTATGCCGCCGGGCGCCTCGACCGCGCCGCGCACCACCGCCGCGACGACGATTGGCTGATCCGGCGGCTGGCCGACGCGCGCTCCCACATCGTGCCGGTGTGGCGCGCGCGAAACCTGGTGCGCACCGTCGAGAGGCCCAACGCGGTCTATGTCTCGGCGGCCGAGATCGAAACCCTGGTCGCCGAGACGCGGTTCGTCGCCTTCCTCGGCGAGGTCGACGGCACCGCCCATTTCGCCATCGACATCTCCGAGATCGAGGCGCCGTTGGACGCGCTGCCGGCCGACGGCGTGTTCGAGGATTTGCGCAATGTCGGTCCGCTGCTCGACCGCCACGAAGGATCGATACTGGCCTATGCCCGCGGGCTGTTCAGCTGGCACCGACGCCACCTCTATTGCGGGGTCTGCGGCCACCCGACGGAAAGCACCCAGGGCGGCCATGTCCGGGTCTGCACCGACGCCGGCTGCGCGACGCAGCATTTTCCGCGCCTCGACCCGGCGGTCATCATGCTGGTCCATGACGGCGACCGCTGCATCCTCGGCCGCCAGCCGGGCTGGCCGGCGGGCCTGCATTCGACGCTCGCCGGATTCGTCGAGCCGGGGGAAAGCCTGGAGGACGCGGTGGCGCGGGAAATCATGGAGGAAGTCGGCATCGACGTCACCGACATCCGCTACCACTCGTCGCAGCCGTGGCCGTTCCCGTCGTCGCTCATGCTGGGCTTCCACGCCCGCGCCCGCGACGACGCGATCACGGTCTACGAGGACGAGCTCGAGGACGCGCGCTGGTTCACCCGCGAGGCGATCGGCGCCTCGCCCGAGGACGAAAGTTTCCGCCTGCCGCGGCCCGATTCGATCGCCCGCCGGCTGATCGAGGACTGGTTGAACGACACGACCTAACCCGCCACCAGCCGCGCCGTACGGCGGTCGCCGCGGGCGCAATATTCGAGAAAATCCTGGATTACCTGGGCATCGCCGGCGAAACCCGGCGGCAGGTTGAAAGCGGCGCTCCAGCGGCGGCCGCGGACGGCACCCGACAATGTTCCGTCACCCGCTATCGCGCCGCCCTCGGCGAGCGCGTTCCACAGTCCTTCGCGGGGCAGCCGGTGGCGCAGGTCGAGAATCGCCAGCTGGTATCTCAGGACCCGCCCACAGCCGGCCGCGAAATCCTCGACCGTGAACCCATCGGCCCGCGCCGCCACCGACCGATCGGCGCGGGTCAGCAGCGTTTCGGCGAGGTCGCGATCATTGACCGCGACCGCGGTCAGCAATGCCGACTTGCCGTCATGCAGGCGGTCGATATCGGTTCCCGGGAAGGCGACCAACGCGGTCACGATATCGATGTAGCCGTGGGCGACCGCGGCGATCAACGCCGGGGCACCGGGACCTTCGGCGCGATTGACATCGATACCCGGGGCGGCGAGCAGAAGATCGACCAGCGCGGTGTCGCCATTGAACACGGCACCGTGGAGCGGCGTCAGGCCGGCCGGGTCGGTGGCGTTGATGTCGGCGCCGGCCGCCAGCAGGCGGCTCGCGCGATAGCCATCGCCCGCCTTGACCGACGCCAACAAAGCAAGATCGAGGTCGGAATCGGTCACCGCGCGATCGCTTTGGTCGAGGCCTGAATTAGCGAATTTCCGACAACCGATGCGGATGGGCCGGATACACGCCGAGAATCCGCACCTTGCGCGAGAAAAACTCCAACTCTTCCATCGCCAGTCGGACCAGACGGTGCTCGGGGTGACCCTCGATGTCGGCATAGAACGCGGCCTGGGCGAAATTGCCGCCGACCATATAGCTCTCGAGCTTGGTCATATTGACGCCGTTGGTGGCGAATCCGCCGAGCGCCTTGTAGAGCGCCGCCGGCACCGAGCGAACCTCGAAGATAAAGCTGGTCACCGCCGGCGGGCCGGCGGCCGGCGGCGTGATCGCCGACCGCGCCATGATCAGGAAGCGCGTCGTGTTGTGTTCGGCATCCTCGATATCGCTCTCGAGCGTCGCCAAATCGTAAATCTCGGCGGCCAGCGACGAGCCGATCGCGGCCATCGACGGATCCTCGCGCTCGGCGATCTCCTGGGCCGCGGCGGCGGTGTCGGTGTGGACCATCGGGGTGACGCCGAGGCGGCGGATCAGGTCGCGGCACTGGGCCAGGGCGTGGACGTGACTGTGCACCGTCCTGAGACCGTCGATCATGGCCCCGCGGATCGCCAACAGACGATGATTGATGGGCTGGAAGTGCTCGCCGATGATGTGGAGGTCCGACGTCGGCATCAAATGATGGATGTCGGCCACCCGCCCGGCGACCGAATTCTCGATCGGGATCATCGCCAGCGCGGCCTGGCCTTCGACGACGGCGGCAAAGACATCCTCGAACGACGCGCAGGCGAGCGTCGACATCTCCGGATAGAGGTGACGGCAAGCGACGTCCGAATAGGCGCCGGGGGCGCCCTGAAAGGCAATGATGCTGTCGGCTTCGTCGGTCATGGGTGGATGCTCAGTTCGGCTTCCCGGGCGCGAGCACGAGGCGGACCCGGTCGAGGTCGGCGGGAGTATCGACACCGAGCGGAACCGTGTCAACGCGGGCCACGTCGATGCGCATGCCGTCGTCGAGGGCGCGCAACTGCTCGAGCCGCTCGCGCTGCTCCCCCGCACTCGGCGGCAAGGCCACGAAGCGGTCGAGCGCGGGGCGGCGGAACGCATAGATGCCGATGTGGTGGAGCGCGCGGGCATCGGCGGCCGGCGCGTGCCGGGTAAAGGTCCGGGCCCGCCAAACGTCGGTGCCTTCGTCGGCGCCGAGTATCGCCTTGACCACGTTGGGATTTCCGGCGTCTTCCGCAGCAAGCGGCGCGCCCAAGGTGGCGATATCGACGGCGTCGTTGGCGAGCGGCACCAGCGCGCGCCGCGCCGTTTCCGGTTCGAGCGCCGGCAGATCGCCTTGGACGTTGACGACGACATCGAACATGCCGTCGGGATCGACCCGCTGAAGGGCGGCGTGGACGCGGTCCGAACCGGAATGCAGGCCGGCCTCGGTCAGGACCGCGTTGCCGTGCTCGCCCTCGATCGCGGCGGCGATTTCGCGGTCACCGCAGGCGACCACAACCGGGCCGATCGCCGCCGCCACCGCCCGGCGCCAGACATGGACAATCATCGGCGTCCCGTGAATGTCGGCCAACGGCTTGCCCGGAAAGCGCACCGCCTGCAGCCGGGCGGGAATAACTATCACCGGGTTCATGACTGCTTACTCCATGGCTCGATGGCGCCCGCCGCGGCACCGGTACAACGGGCTCTTGGAAAGATTTAGCCGATAGACTAAAACCTGTCGACGGGCGTGGTTGATCGAGCCAATCGGCTCGCGTATATCGGTGCGCATCGGTTTGTGTGGCACATCGGAGCCGCTAGCGGCCTTCGGGGGAGTGATGAATAGCTTTGAGTTCAACAAAATAGCGGGCGCCGTCCTAGCCGCCGCGCTGACCGCAATGGTCGTCGGCCAGATTGCCAGGGCCCTGGTCAGCGTCCACGATCTGGAAGAGAACGTCTATCTCGTGCGCGGCGCGGACGGTGACATGGAGCCCGATGCCGGCGCCATTCCCGATCAGGGCCCGTCGGTGGCTGAGCTGTTGGCCAACGCCGATCCGGCCGCCGGTCAGGGCGAGACCAAGAAATGCGCCACGTGCCACACATTCGACGACGGCGGCGCCGACAAAGTCGGTCCCAATCTGTGGAACGCTGTCGCCCAGCCGGTGGCCAACAATGCCGGCTTCGCCTATTCGGGCGCCCTGGCCGACATGGGCGGCGACTGGACCTATGACCGGCTCGACCAGTTCCTGGCCAGCCCCAAGGGCTTCGCGCCGGGCACCAAGATGGCCTTCGCCGGTGCCAGGAACGCACAGAAACGGGCCGATCTGATCGCCTGGATGCGCGAACAAAGCCCGTCCCCGGCGCCATTGCCGGCGGTCGAGGCCAAGGCCGAGGAAACCGCCGCCGACGCGTCACCCGCGGACGAGGCCAGGCCGGCCGAGGAGGCGGACGCCGCCCCGGCCCCGGCCGAGCCCGAAATGGCGAGCGCGGCCCCGCCGGCGGCCGAACCAGAGGCGCCTGCCGCGGCCGAACCGGAGACGCCGCCGCAGCCCGAGATGGCGGCCGAAAGCGAAATGGCCGATGAGGCTCAAAGCCCGGACGAGGCACAGAGCCCCGACGAGGCACAAAGCCCGGACGAGGCGCAGAGCCCCGACGCGGCGGAGAGTCCCGACGCCGCCGAAAGCCCCGATGCCGCGCCGCAACAGGCGGCGGCCACCGCCGGCCCCGCGCTCGGCCCCCTGTTCGCCAACGCGGATCCGGCGGCGGGCGAAAAGACGGCCAAGAAATGCATGGCCTGTCACAACATCGCCGAAGGCAAGGGCAACAAGATCGGACCCAATTTGTGGGGTGTCGTCGACCGCCCGGTGGCGGGCGTCGAGGGTTACAAATATTCGCCCGCGATGACCAAGTTCGGCGGCGAATGGACCTATGCCCGACTGTTCGAATATCTCGCCAATCCGAAAGACGAGGTTCCCGGCAGCAAGATGGCCTTTCCCGGCATCAAGGACCAACAACAGATCGCCAACTTGCTGGCCTGGCTGGGCAAGCAAAGCGGCGACCCGGTTCCCCCGCCCCAATAGGCAAACACCGATGGCTGCCGTCGTTCCGGATGCGTACGTGACGCTTGCCGGCCGGCTCGCCGACGCCAGCGGTGCGGTTATCCGGCGCTATTTCCGCACCGGCCTCGCCATCGAAGAAAAATCGGACGCCTCTCCGGTTACCGTCGCCGATCGTGAGGCCGAGGCCGCGATCCGCGATATCCTGACCGCCGAATGCCCCGACCACGGCATCTTCGGCGAGGAACACGGGCAGCACGGCCTCGACGCCGAATACCTGTGGGTGATCGATCCGATCGACGGCACCCAGACCTTCATCAGCGGCGTGCCGCTGTTCGGCACCCTGATCGCCCTCCTCCACCGCGGCCGCCCGGTGTTGGGCGTCATCGATCAGCCGATCCTGGGCGAACGGTGGCTGGGTATCGCCGGCCAGCGGACGACGTTCAATGGGGCGCCGATCTCGACCCGCCCTTGCGCAAGCCTTGACGCGGCGACCCTGACCTCGACCTCGCCACAGCTGTTTGGCGCCACCGAGGCCACCGCCTTCGACCGCCTCAGCCGGTCGGTCAAACGAACCCGCTACGGCTACGACTGCTACGGCTATGGCGTGCTCAGCCTCGGTTTCGTCGATATCGTCGTCGAGGCCAACCTCAAACCTTATGATTTCTGCGCTCTGATCAACGTGGTCGAAGGCGCCGGCGGCGTGATCAGCGACTGGTCGGGCACGGCGCTGGACTTGCATTCGGATGGCCGCATGTGTGTCGTCGGCGATGTCCGAATCCATGACGCCGTTCTGGCCGAGCTTCGAGGTTAGAATCGCCCCAATTTCGCCTAATTTCGGACAAGACTCCGGCCCGAGCCTAGCCTAGCTATAAAACGGTATGCGCGCGGGCGGGAGCGCCGCGGCATTGTCTCTTTGCCGCCGCCGCCGAAATTCGATAGCTTGCGCGCCACGTGACCGCCGCCAGAAGGACGAAAGCGTATGCGTGCCCTTGTCGTAGCCCCGATCGCCGCCCTGTTCCTGCTCGGATCGTTTTCCGCCGCCGAGGCGGAGGAGGTCGAACCGGTTCACGGCATCGCTATGCATGGCGACGTCAAATATGGCCCCGACTTTACCCATTTCGACTACGTCAATCCGGACGCGCCCAAGGGCGGCACGCTGCGGCTGGGCACCGCCGGCGGCTCCTTCGATACGGTCAATCCGTTCACCCTGCGTGGCGTGCCGGCGGCCGGACTCGGCAATGTATATGACACGCTTACGGTTGCATCGTCCGACGAGCCCTTTACACGCTATGGGTTGGTCGCCGAATCGATGGAGACGCCCGAGGACCGGTCCTGGGTCATATTCAATCTGCGCCCCGAAGCGCGGTTCCATGACGGCACGCAGATTACCGCCGAGGACGTCGCCTTCACCTTCGACACGCTAAAGTTCAAAGGGCATCCCCATTATCGCGCCTACTATCACAACGTTGTTGCGGCGGAAGTCCTGGGACCGCAGCGCATCAGATTCACCTTTGACGACGGCGAGAATCGTGAACTGCCGTTGATCGTCGCCGAACTCCCGGTGCTGTCGAAAGCGTATTGGGAGGGCAAGGAGTTCGAGAAGACGACTTTGGAAGCGCCTCTGGGTAGCGGCCCCTATCGAGTCGACTCGGTCGATCCGGGCCGTTCGATTGTCTATGTCCGCGATGACGATTACTGGGCCAAGGATCTTCCGGTCGCCAGGGGCCAGGATAATTTCGACCGCATCATCTACGACTATTATCGGGACGCGACGGTCGCACTCGAGGCATTCAAGGCCGGCGAGTTCGACTACCGCGCCGAGAACTCGGCCAAGAACTGGGCGACGGCGTATGACACCCCGGCCGTCGGGAAAGGCGAATTGGTCGTGGAATCCGTACCCCACAAATTGCCGACCGGAATGCAGGGGTTCGTGTTCAACACCCGTAAGGATATTTTCAAGGATCCAAGGGTGCGCCAAGCGCTGGCCTACGCGTTCGATTTCGAGACCACCAACAAGAACTTGTTCTATGGCCAGTACACCCGGACCAAGAGCTACTTCTCCAATTCCGAGCTCGCTTCCTCCGGACTGCCGACGGGCGATGAACTGGTGATCCTGGAGAAATTCCGCGGCCAAATACCGGACGAGGTGTTCACCGCCGAGTACCTGCCGCCGGAGACCGGCGGCGACGGGCGTATTCGTGCCAACCTGAAGACGGCAATCGACCTGCTCAAGAAAGCGGGCTGGGAGATACGCGACCGCAAGCTGGTCAATGTCGAGACCGGCGAGCCGATGACTTTCGAGATTCTCATCGTTCAACCAACCTGGGAAAAGATTGCTCTGCCCTTCGTGCAAAATTTGAAGCGCCTTGGAATCGACGCCGAGATCCGCCGCGTCGATACCAGTCAATATCAAAACCGCGTCGACGATTTCGATTTCGACATGATGGTAATGGTCTGGGGTCAGTCGCTGTCGCCGGGAAACGAGCAGCGGGATTACTGGGGCATTGGCGCCGCCGACACCAGGGGAAGTCGCAACGTTGCAGGGATCAACGACCCGGTCGTCGATGAGCTGATCGATTTGGTGATTTCGGCGCCGGATCGTGAATCGCTGGTGAACCGCACGCGCGCGCTGGATCGCGTCTTGTTGTGGGGGCACTACGTCATCCCGCACTGGCACATCCCCTACAACCGGATGGTATATTGGAACAAGTTCGACCGGCCGGAAGAGCTGACAATCCGCGGTACGGCGATCAACACCTGGTGGGTCGACAAGGAAAAGGAAGCGGCGCTGACTTCACGCCGAAGAAGAAGCTAGCCCGGGCTCGGACTATCCAGTTTAGGAGCCGATAGGCCTTCGATGGTCGCCTATATCATCCGCCGGTTGCTGTTGATCATCCCGACTCTGTTCGGGATCATGGTGCTCAACTTCTTCATCGTTCAAGTCGCTCCGGGCGGGCCGGTCGAACAGCTGATCGCCCAGATCCAGGGCGAGTCGGTCGACGCTACCGCGCGGATCAGCGGCAATGTCGGCGGCGACACCGGCGGCACCCAATCGGAACGCCCTTCCGGGCGCGAGGCGAGCCAGAGCAAGTATCGGGGCGCCCAAGGCCTCGACCCCGAGATCATCAAGGAAATCGAGAAGCAGTTCGGTTTCGACAAGCCGATCTTGGAACGCTTCGTGCTGATGATCGGCAACTATGCGACCTTCGATTTCGGCACCAGCTATTACCGCGATCAAAGTGTCGTCGACATGGTGCTGGAGCGGCTGCCGGTATCGATTTCGATCGGCGCCTGGACATTCTTGCTGACCTACTCGATTTGTATCCCTCTGGGTATCGCCAAGGCAGTGCGCGACGGCCAGCGGTTCGACCTGTGGACCAGCGGCGTCATCATCGTCGGTAACGCGATCCCGGGATTCCTGTTCGCCATTTTCCTGATCGTGGTCTTTGCCGGCGGGCGCTATCTCGACTGGTTCCCCTTGCGTGGGCTGGTCTCCGACAACTGGCACGACCTCGACTGGTTCCACCAGATCACGGATTACCTGTGGCACATGGTATTGCCCGTGGTGTCATTGACGATCGGCGCCTTTGCCGGCCTGACCATGCTGACCAAGAATTCGTTCCTCGAAGAGATCAACAAGCAATACGTGCTGACCGCGCGGGCCAAGGGCCTGACCGAGCACCGGGTGCTATACGGGCATGTCTTCCGCAACGCGATGCTGATCGTTATCGCCGGCTTCCCGGGCGCCTTCATCGCCATCATTTTCGGCGGCTCGCTGTTGATCGAGATCATCTTTTCGCTCGACGGCATCGGTCTGCTCGGCTTCGAAGCGGTGATCAATCGCGATTATCCGATCATGTTCGCTTCGGTCTATTTCTTCACCTTGCTTGGCCTGCTGGTCAAATTGCTGACCGACATCACCTATACCCTGGTCGATCCGCGCATCGATTTCGAAAGCCGCGAGGTCTGAACGGCGATGCGGGAAACCTTCCTCGGCCTCGGGATCACGCCGCTCACCGCACGCCGGTTGCGGAACTTCCGCGCCAACAAACGGGGCTTCTGGTCGCTGTGGATTTTCATGATTCTGTTCGTGCTCAGTCTGTTCGCCGAATTCATCGCCAACGACAAGCCGCTTCTGGTCGAATATGACGGCGCCTACTACTACCCGATTTTCGCCGCCTACCCGGAGACCACCTTCGGCGGGTTCTTCGAGACCGAGGCGGTCTACTCGGATCCCGAGGTCGTCGATCTGATCGAGGAGAACGGCTGGATCCTGTGGCCGCTGATCCCCTTCAGCTACAACACCATTCTCCACCAACTGCCGACGCCCGCGCCGTCGCCGCCGTCGGCGCAAAACTGGCTCGGTACCGACGACCAGGGACGCGATGTGACAGCGCGGCTGATTTACGGCTTCCGCATTTCGGTGCTGTTCGGGCTCGTGCTGACATCGTTCAGCTCGGTATTGGGTGTCGCCGCCGGCGCGGTGCAGGGTTATTTCGGCGGCTGGACCGATCTGCTGTTCCAGCGGTTTATCGAAATGTGGGGCGGCATGCCGCAATTGTTCCTGCTCATCATCCTGGTCAGCCTGATCCAGCCGAGCTTCTGGTGGCTGCTGGGGTTCATGCTGCTGTTCAGCTGGATGACGCTGGAGGGTGTGGTCCGGGCGGAGTTCCTGCGCGCGCGCAATTTCGACTATGTCCGTGCCGCCCGCGCGCTCGGTATCGGCAACTCCGTGATCATGTTCCGCCACGTCCTGCCCAATGCCATGGTCGCCACCCTGACCTTCATGCCGTTCGTGCTCAGCGGCGGCATTACCGCCCTGACCGCGCTCGACTTTCTCGGCTTGGGCCTGCCCGCCGGCTCGGCCTCCCTCGGTGAGATGCTGCAGCAGGGCAAGAACAACCTGCAAGCGCCGTGGCTCGGCCTGACCTCGTTCTTCGTCATCGCCGTCATGCTGAGCCTGCTGATCTTCATTGGCGAGGGTGTGCGCGACGCCTTCGACCCGCGCAAAACGTTCCAGGAGGGATGAGGCGGTGACCGAGACTCTGCTTCGGGTCAACGACCTGTCCGTCCATTTCGGCAAGGGCGAACGCGCGGTGCCGGCGGTCGACCATATCTCGTTCGAAATCGGCCGCGGCGAAACCGTGGCGCTCGTCGGCGAGAGCGGGTCGGGAAAGACGGTGACCGCGTTGTCGGTCTTGAAACTGTTGCCCTACCCGTTGGCCAGCCACCCGACGGGCGAGATATTTTTCAATGGCGAGGAGTTGTTGTCGGCGCCCGAGGACACCCTGCGCAAGATACGCGGCAATCAGATCGCGATGATTTTCCAAGAGCCGATGACGTCGCTCAATCCGCTTCATTCGGTCGAGAAACAGATCAACGAGATCCTGTTCATCCACAAGGGGCTCGATACGGCGGCGGCGCGCGCACGCACGCTCGAGCTGCTCGACCTGGTCGGCCTGCCGCAGGCGCGCAATCGCCTGGGCGCATACCCGCACGAACTGTCCGGTGGCCAGCGGCAGCGGGTGATGATCGCGATGGCGCTGGCCAATGAGCCCGACTTGTTGATCGCCGACGAACCGACGACCGCGCTCGACGTCACCATCCAGGCCCAGATCCTCAAGCTCCTCAAGGACCTGCAGCGCGAACTCGGCATGACCCTGCTGCTGATCACCCACGACCTCGGCATCGTGCGGATGATGTCGGACCAAGTGAGCGTGATGCAGGAGGGGCGGATCGTCGAGCAGGGAGCGACCGCCGCCATTTTCGACAATCCGCAGCACGCCTATACCCAGCGCCTGCTGGCCGCCGAGCCCAAGGGCGAGCCCCAGGCGCCGCGCCCGGATGCGCCGGAGATCATGGCCGCGCAGGACCTAAAGGTGTATTTCCCGATCAAGGCCGGCGTGCTTCGACGTACCGTGGACTATGTCAAAGCGGTCGACGGCATCAGCGTCGACATCCGCGAGGGCCAGACACTGGGTGTCGTCGGCGAAAGCGGCTCCGGCAAGACCACGCTCGGCCTCGGCCTGATACGCCTGATCGGGAGCGACGGTCCGATCCGCTTCCTCGGCCACGACATCCAAGGGCTCACGTCGAAGGCGATGCGCGCCTACCGGCGCGAAATGCAGGTCGTATTCCAGGATCCCTACGGATCGTTGTCGCCGCGCATGTCGGTCGGGCAGATCGTTGCCGAGGGTTTGAAGGTGCACGACATCGGCCGCACCGAGACCGAGCGCGACCGGTTGATCATCGAGGCGCTGGAAGAGGTCGGCCTCGAGCGCGAATCTCGGCATCGCTATCCGCACGAATTCTCCGGCGGCCAGCGTCAGCGCATCGCGATCGCGCGCGCGCTGATCCTCAAGCCCAAATTCATCATCCTCGACGAGCCGACCTCGGCACTCGACATGTCGGTGCAGGCGCAAATCGTCGATCTGCTGCGCGCTTTGCAGGATCGCCACGACCTGGCCTACATGTTCATCAGCCACGACCTCAAGGTGGTGCGCGCCATGTCCCATTATATTTTGGTGATGAAGGACGGCCGGGTGGTCGAACAGGGTCCGGCCGACAAGATCTTCCACAACCCCGAGCAACCCTATACCCAAGCGCTGTTCGCCGCCGCCTTCCACCTGGAAGCCGACGAATCCGGCGTGGTAAGCACATAGACGAGCAGGGGCCAAGGCCCGAAAGGACTTCCTGATGGCGAACCAGTCCGAAGGAACGACACTCCGTGCCCGAATCGAAAGCGCGTTTGCCGATCGGCGCCATCCGGGTGCCGATCGGATCGCCCACACCCGCCCCGGCTGCACCGGTTACGAGGGTAATCTGGTAACCGAATTGTTCGGTGACCGGGACTGGCGCGATATTGCTTTCGAAGAGTTGCTGAGGGACTATGAGGCGCCGCACGACGCGATCCCGGCCTTCATGACGGCGGAAGGCTTGGCCTATTATTTACCGGGGTTTCTGTGGATGGCGCTCGACCTCGAAGGACAGGATCCGCGGGGGACCGATCATTGGCTGTTCGGCTTCGCCGATTCGCTCTGCTTCACCCTGACCGCGCCGTCGCCGCATAGCCTCGACGACCAGTACGAATTCGTCAAGGACATGCCGGACGTACCCGACGACATCAAGGAGATGTTGCGCAACCCGACCCCGGAAGCGAGGTCGGCCGAACGCGCCATCGTCGAGAAGCACGCCAATTTGGTCGCCCTGCTCTCGGACGAACAGCGGGCGACCGTGCGCGCGGTGCTCGAGCATGTGGCTCCGCTGTTGGATGGCGAAGGCATGGACGCGGCGTCGAACGAAGAATTCAACCCCGCCCGCCTGGCCCTCGCCAAGACCTGGAACCGGTTCGGCTAGCCGACCTGGCTCAAGGCGACATCGGCATCGGCGAGCGGCGCCTGAAAGGCCTCGCGTATCGCCGCCGCCATTTCTTCCAACACCGGCGACGGGACATTGCTGCGGCGACGCATGACGACGTTCGAATCGAGGATGTTCCAGAACCCATCTTCCTTGGTGAGCTCGCGGCATCCGGGCGGTATCATCCGCCGCGACAGCGGCGCGATCGCCAGGCCTGAGCTGACCGCCGATTTCAACCCCTCGCTGCTGTCGCTGGTGTAAGCGACGCGGTAGTCCTTGGGGTGCTGATCGAGGGTCATCACCGCCCAGTCGCGGCACCAGCACCCGTGCTCGTACAGTGCCACCGGCATCGGATCCTGTTCATGGGGGCAATGGCTTTCCGATGTCGCCCACACGGTCGGATCGTAGAGCAGGACCTCGCTGCCGGCCCTGATCGTTTCTTCCCAGACCACGACCAGATCGAGCTCTTCGTCGGACAAGGCCGCGTTGAGGTCGGCCGAGGCGCCGCACCTCACGGTGATCTCGACGCCCGTGTTGTTCTTGGCAAAATTGCCCAACGCCCGGGGCAATATCGTCGGGCCGTAATCCGCCGGTATGCCGATCCGCACCGCGCCTTCAAGGGGCTCGCCGCGCAACGAGGCCGCGGCTTGATCGATGAGGGTCAAAATGCGGCGGGCATCGCCGAGGAGTTTTTCACCGGGCGCGGTCAGCTTGACGCCCCGGGTTCCCCGATCGAACAGCGAGGTCCCGGTCGCATCTTCCAACCGCTTCACCTGCATGCTGACCGCCGATTGCGTGCGATGCACGGTTTCCGCCGCCCGGGTAAAACTCCCGCTATCGGCGATGGCAACGAAGGTGCGCAGCAGGTCGCTCTCAAGATGGCTGTTCATTGGTATCTCACCGTCATCAATAAATTTGATTTAATAGATAATAATTATTCATTTGTCAAATACCATAATCGGGACCAGATTTCTTACAACACAACCATTTACGTGGAGAAAGCGAGATGGCCTACATCAGCGCTACCCATACCGAGCAGGCTCTGACGTCGCTCTTTCATCGCATGGCTACGGCCTGGGACTCGTGGAATTTTCATCATCGCCGCCGCCGCGTCGTCGCTACCCTGACGCGGACTCTCGACGACCGTTTGCTCGACGACATCGGCCTGCCGCCAGGTCGCTCGGCGGCCGACGACGCGTCGGCGTCGGGTCTCGCCGGGTCGGCTAACGACCGGGCATTGATGCGGCACATGGGCCCGTCGCCGTGGTGGGGCCCGGGCAACGACGCGCGCGTCGATTACTGGCTCCGCGAACGCGCCTTGACCGATCACCATTCGAACCGCTAACCCGGCGGTCCGGCCAGCCAATCGATTATCGCCATCACCGGCCGTGGACGGCGCCACGGCCGGTGGATATCGGCCAATGCCCAACGGGCTTGGCGCGCCGCACCCGAGGCTGTAGACACAGCCCAGCAGCCGAACCGGGGACGCGACATGCCACAGCCGATGCACCGATGACGACCGTGCTGTTCCAGAGCGACATCGATCGCGGCCAATGGTGGCGCGACGAGTTGGGCAGGCACGTGCCCGATCTCGACCTGCGGGTATGGCCGGAGATCGGCGACAAGGACGATATCGACTACGCATTGGTATGGCGCCCCGAGATCGGGCTGCTGCGTTCCCTGCCCAAGCTCAAGGCGATCCTCTCGCTCGGCGCCGGCGTCGACCACATCTTTCGCGACCCCGATTTGCCGCCGGGCGTACCGATCGCCCGCATCGTCGACCCCAATCTGACGGCGCGCATGACCGAATACGTGCTGCTCTACGTTCTGCGCTACCATCGCCAGGTTCCGACCTATGAGGCGTTCCAGGCCGACCGCATTTGGCGCATGCTGGACCAGCCGGCGGCGGGGGAGCGGCCGGTCGGCATCATGGGCCTCGGCGAACTCGGCGCCGATGCCGGGCGGCAGCTGGCCGATCTCGGCTTCGACGTCGCCGGATGGAGCCGGACCAAGAAGGACATCGCCGGGATCGAAAGCTTTCATGGCGCTGACGGATTGGAGACGTTCCTGGCGCGGACCGAGATCCTGATCTGCCTGTTGCCGCTGACCGCGGCGACCGAAGGCATCCTCGGCGCGTCGCTCTTCGCCGGACTCCCCGACGGCGCCTATTTGATCAACGCGGCCCGCGGCCGCCACCTCGTCGAGGAGGATCTGATCCCGGCCCTCGACAGCGGCCGGCTGGCCGGTGCAACGCTCGACGTTTTCCGCGAGGAACCGATACCGGCCGACCATCCGTTCTGGCGCCACCCGAGGATCACCATCACGCCCCATGTGGCGAGTATTTCCGACCCGCGTTCGGTGGCCGGCCTGGTCGCCGATAACATCCGCCGGGTCGAGGCCGGCGATCAGCCGCTCAATCTGGTCGACCCCGCGGCCGGGTATTAGAGCGCTATGTGTTCATGTAGAACCATTCTGCCGGAGACATTTTTCGCCATGACCAGGAAAGCACCGCGGAGCGTATCCGGCATACGGTCGAGGCGGGTGATGCCGTCAGGGCGAAAAAGGCCCCGGCCCGACAGGGTTGCGTTTGGGCAGGCCTCCGCGTCGTCGCCGTCCTCACCCGATGCTTTGGCATCGCGTTTCGGACGGCGCCTGGCGGGCCGCCGCGCCCAAACCGCAACAGAATCGATTCTACATGAATACATAACGCTCTGAAGCGGCACAGGGGGCGACGGCGCGTTATTCCTTGCTGATGTAATCGTCGATGCGGCCATTGCCCGACAGCATGATCGCGATCGGCCGGGTGCCATCGAAATGGGCAAAAACGATCATCAGCATGACCATGATCGGCACACACAGGAACATGCCGACGACGCCCCAGATTTGGCCCCACAACGCGAGCGAGAGAATCATCACCAGCGGGCTGAGATTGAGCGAGCTGCCCATCAACCGCGGCTCGAGCACGTTGCCGATGGTGAATTGGGCGCCGGAAAGACAGCCAAGCACGATCAGGAAAGGACCGAATTCGTTGAACTGGATGATCGTGAGCAGGGCCGGAAATATGATGCCGATCAGCGAGCCGATGGTCGGAATATAGTTGAGCAGAAAGATGATGAACGCCCAGAACGCGGCGAAATCGACGCCGACCAAAGCCAGCACGATATAGCTGATGCCGCCGGTGAGGATGCTCATCAAGGTCTTGATCCAGAGATAGGTCTGCACGTCGACCTGGACCTGGGTGATGATCTTGCGCACCGCCGATTCGCGCTCCGGGTTGGGCAGCAACGCGGTCAGCTTGCGGTCGAAGCTTTGTTGCTCGAGCAGCAGGAACATCACATAGACAATGATGATGCCGACCCGGCCGGCGATGCCGGCCGCAGATTCGGCGAACTGGCCGATCATCGACTGCAGATTGATCTTGTCGAAGACGTCGGCCATCGTCGGCACATCGTCGATGCCGATCATGTGGGCGACGCGGACAATCAATTCATCGAGATTTTGCTGGTAGGTCGGCGCCGCCTGCGACACGCCGGCGATGCTCCCGCCGAGCAACCGGCCGATGCCCCAGAACACCAGAACCATAACGCAGAGCGCGACCGTCAGACCGAGCCAGCGCGGCAATTCTTCACCCGGCCACACCCAAGCCACGCCGCGGACGATGGCGTTGATCAGGTACCAGATCAATACCGCCAACGCGATCGGTATCAACAGCTCGCGGCCTTCGACCAGCAGCAGTAAAGTCAGCGCGGCGACGCCGAAACTCAGCGAAAACGGCAGCAGCCGCGACAAGGTGCGGGTGGTATCGCTCATCGGTCGGCGCCCGCCCGCGATCGTTTCCGGCGCGGCGGATAGCGTTCGGCGACAACGCCAAACATGGCCCGCATAGCCATCGCCTCGCCGCCCTTGGGCCGACCGGCACGGTCCCTGACATTCCACGCCATGATGTCGAAATGCACCCAGCTGATATCGCTTTCGACGAAGCTCTCGAGAAACAGGGCGGCCGCGATCGCGCCGCCGAAGCGACTGTTGGAATCGTTCGAGATATCGGCAACGTCGCTCTTGTTGTAGTCGCCATAGGGCTGCCACAACGGCAACCGCCATACCGGGTCTTCGGCGCCAACGGCATGGTCGCCGATCGCGGAGGCGAGGTCGTCGTCGTTGCTGAACATCGCCGCCACCTCCGGCCCCAACGCGACCCGGGCGGCCCCGGTCAAGGTTGCGAAATCGATCAGCAGGTCGGGCTTCTCGCGGCACGCCTCGGTCAGCGCGTCGGACAGGACGACACGGCCCTCGGCGTCGGTGTGGCCGATTTCGATCGTGCGACCGCTGCGCGAGCGCACCACATCGAGCGGGTAGACCGCGTTGCCGGCAATCGTGTTCTCGACGGCGGGAATCAAGACCCGCAGACGGACGTCGAGATCGGCCGCCATGATCATGTGGGCCAGGCCCAAGGCGTGGGCGGCACCGCCCATGTCCTTTTTCATCAATCTCATGCCGGCGGCCGACTTGATGTCGAGGCCGCCGGTATCGAAACAGACGCCCTTTCCGGCGATGGTGACCCGGGGCGCGTCGCGGCGGCCCCAGCTGAGGTCGATCAGGCGCGGCGCCTTGGATGCCGCGCGTCCGACCGCGTGGATGGCGGGAAAATTCCGCCGCAACAGATCGCCGCCGCTGACGACCCGGCAGCGCGCGCGGTGACGGCGGGCCAGCCGCCGCGCCGCCGTCGCAAGTTCCGGCGGGCCCATGTCGCTGGCCGGCGTATTGACCAGATCGCGCACCAAGGTGGTCGCGGCGACCGTTCGCTCGACTGCCGCGCGGTCGACGCCTTTGGGCCAGACCAGCTTGGCCGCGGGCGCTTCCGCGGTGCGATAGCGGTCGAACCGATAGGCGCCCAGGGCCCAGCCGGTTGCGGCGGCGGTCGCGGCGGCGGGTCCGAGGTCGGCATCGATGCGGTAGCTGCCGGCGGCCAGCCCGCGGGCGAGCCCGCCATAGGACCAAATGGCTTCGCTCGCGGTGACGCCGACAACGACGAAATCGATGCCGCCGTCGCCGGTGGCCACCGCACCGATTTGACCCGGTCGGGCGGCGAATCCGGTGTTGGCAAGCCAATTGCGTACCGCTGCCGGCTGATCCTCCAGCCACGCCGCGTACGCGCTTTGCTCCACCGGGATCAGGGCTTTCGTTGTCCGCGCAGGGCGTTTGAGGAAGATCGGCGTCATCGGCTCCGGTCGGCGTGATGGTCGGCGCAGTTTGGCGCGCCGGTCCGCGCTTTGAAAGATGTAAATCGGCCCGGACTGTGCCATGTTTCCCGCTTGCCAAGGCGGAGATCTTCCGCGGCGACCGAGCGAAACCATTGTGACGAGTGACGGCACCATGAGCGATCTGACCATCATACTGGGGAACAAGAACTATTCTTCCTGGTCGTTGCGGGCCTGGCTCGCCCTCAAGCACACCGGCGCCGAGCACGATGAGATCGTCATTCCACTCTACCGCGACGATTATCTCGACGAGATCCGGCGGCACTCGCCCTCGGGCAAGGTACCGGCCCTGCGTCATGGCGATACGGTGGTCTGGGAATCGCTGGCGATCGCCGAATATCTCGCCGAGCTCTTTCCGATGGCCGGCTTGTGGCCAACGGACCGTGAACCCCGTGCCGTCGCGCGCGCGATTTCAGCCGAGATGCATGCCGGTTTTACCGCGCTTCGAACGCACCTGCCGATGAATATTCGTGGGCGTTTCCCCGGCCACGACTATCCCCCCGAGGTCCAGCAGGACATCAACCGTATCACCGCGATCTGGCGCGATTGCCGCACCCGGTTCAGTGGCGAAGGGCCGTTCCTGTTTGGCGATTTCACGATTGCCGACGCCATGTTCGCGCCGGTGGTTTGGCGCTTCAACACCTACGAAGTCAAACTCGGCGACGGCGCCGCCGCCTACTGCGAGGCGATCAAGAGCTGGCCCGGCATGCACGAGTGGGTATCCGCCGCCGAGGGCGAGCCGTGGATCATCGACAGTTCGGAATTCTGAGGCAACTAACAAAAGGTTGTCGAACCGAAAGGCGTTTTGACGGTTGGTGAGCACGAACGCATGGGTGGCCGGGACCAATTAATGTTGAATGTCGTTTACGGTAGAGCGATCAACGGTCACCGCCCGAATCGCCCCAGATGACCACGCTCCGTTACCCCGACTTCTTGTGCATCGGCGCCCAGAAATCGGGGACCTCCTGGCTGCACGTCAACCTGTGCAATCATCCCCGGTTGTGGTTGCCGCCCCTAAAGGAGCTGCACTATTTCGACCATGTCTGGAACGTCCGTGGCGACAAGTCCTACCGCCACCTTGTCTGGTGGTGGCGGCGGAGCGCCCGAGTAGCTGCCGAAATTCGGTGCCACGGGTGGCCCGGCATCGAACGCATCAGATGGTATGGACGCTACTTGTCGTTCCTGAGCGACAAGTGGTACGGCAACTTATTTCCGCCCGATTCCGACGTTCGGGTGGGCGAGGTGACGCCGGCCTATTCGCGCCTCGATGAGGAGGGTGTCGGCCATGTCGCTCGCCTTGTCGGGAACGCGAAAGTTATCTACATCCTGCGCAATCCAATCGAACGGTCGTGGTCGGCGGCCGCCATGCGTATCAGAAACGCGTGCGGCATCACGATCGACCGGGCCGACGAAACTCAAATATGGCAAATTCTCGGCCATCCCAGCATTAGGAAGGGCGCCGACTATGTAAGACATATCAAGCTGTGGCGAAGGCATTTCGGCGAATCGAACGTTCACATCGCATTCTATGATGACCTCTGCGCCGACCCGCGATCGTTCCTGCGCGCGATCTTGGGTTTCCTCGAGGTCGAACCGTCCGGCGGCGCGATCACCGAGCGAGCGGACACTCGTATTGGGAAAATCAACAATGTTCCGATTAGCGGCCGCTACCTGGCCTCGTTGCTCGACCTCCACCGTGACCAGCTTTTCGATGCCCACCAGTATTTGCGCAATCGGCATACAGCCGCTTGGCTGGAATCCGCGAACGGCCGACCGGAAGCGATCTGATCGCGACTCCGCCTATTCGATAAGGCCGGCCTCGCGGTAATACCGCTCGGCCCCGGGATGCAACGGTATCGCCGCGCCGTCGAGAGCGGACTCGGTACGGATATGCTCGCCTTTGGGATGGCCGCTGCTGAGCAACCGGCGACTGTTGTCGTGCCACAGCGCGCGCGTCATGCCGTAAACGATATCCTCGTCGATATCGGCCGACAGAACCCATTGCGCGCCCACCGCCAACGTCCGCACTTCCGCCGTACCGGCGTAGGTCTCGGCGGGAATGAGATTGAAGGCGAAGAACGGATAGTCTTCGATAAGCTGCGCGGCTTGCTCGCCTTCCACCGACAACAGGTCGATTTCGATTTCTTCGGAAAGGATGGAGATCGCGTTGGTCGGCACCCCGGCGACCAGGAAAAAGGCATCGAGGCCGCCGTCGCGAAGCAAATCGCCGGCCGGTCCCGGCAACAGGTAGAACGGCTTGAGGTCGAATTCTTCGATGCCAAAGGTCTTGAGGATGATCTGCGCGTCGACCAGGGTCCCCGATTCGGGGGCACCCAGCGCGACGCGTTTGCCCCGCAAATCGGCCACCGAGGCGATGCCGGAGTCGCGGCGAACCACGACTTGCACGCTTTCGGGATAGAGGTTGGCGATCAAACGCAGCTTTTCGTAGGGTCCGCGCCAGGCGTAAACCCCGGTCCCGGTATAGGCCCAATAGGCGACGTCGGCCTGCGATAAACCCGAGTCGATCTCGCCGGCGGCGATGCCATTGATGTTATCGACGGAACCCTCGGTCGACTGTGCCACCGCGATAAGACCCGGCACGCCGCAGCTGCCGCCCTTGTCGCAGGATCGCGACCCGGGCGGATTGGAAATCAGGCTGGCAAGCAGCCCGCCGATGGGAAAATACGTGCCCCCGGTCGAGCCGGTGCCGATACGAAAAAAGGAAAGCTGTTGTGCAGCCGCGGCACCGGCGAGGACGGCGATCGCGCAGCCCAGCAAGACACCGACAGCTCGCAGACGCGGTATCCCGGATCTGCCGGACATCGAGCTCAACATCCCGAATCGGGCAAGGCTTCGAGCTTGGTCAGCGTGGCCAGGGCGGCGAAAGCGTCGGACTCGAGAATGAAACCGCTGATGACCCCGTTGGCGTGGGTCTGCCCGTCGAATTCCGTCAACGGTGGCGCCGACTCGTCATCGAGATCGAAGACCGCGGTCCGGATCCGCCATGACGGTCCGTCCAGCAACGTGACCGAACCGGTCGGCGGGGTTCCCGCCTCCATTGGTTCATCGACCACGAAATCGGTGGCAAAGTTCGCGCCGTCGGTTCCGGAGCCGTCGAACAGAATGTAAGAAAGTTGGCGGGCGCCGGTTTCGATCTTGCCGATGGTGTGGATTCCGGCCTCGATCGGAAACCGTGTGCCTTGCGGGAGCTCGAGCTCCTTGGCTTCGGGGCTGACATAGCTGACGATTCCCGAACCGCCGGGTTTGTCCAGTCTTGCGCTCCCGCGAATCGTCTCGATCTCGTCGCCATCGAGACGGAAACTGGTCAAGAACCGAAAGCTCACGCCGTCCTTCGATTCCCAAGCGCTGTATTGGCTGTCGAGAGTGACGCTGTACCCCTCGACGGCGCTCAACCGAATGACGGTGCGATCGGTCAGCGTGTGTCCATCGCAATCGTCGGACAACTCGAACACCATCAATCCATCGATGACCGTGGCCTCTTTTTGGCCGACTCCCGGTGCGGCGGAAAGGACATAGGTTGCCCGATGCGGCGTCATCGTCGCGCCATGCGCGGCCTCCGCGCCGGCCACGGTCAGGACCGCGAAACCTATCGTCGCCGCGGTTACAAATCTTCGCCCGATTGCCATCACAAATCCTTTTTTCACCCTGATGCCTTCGACTGAGCCGGCCGGAATCCGATCCCGCGTGAATCGGTTCGGGGTCGCTTCCGGACCGAAGCCGGCGGCGCCTTGGCCCCGCCTCGCCGACTCCGCCTAGCCTACGACACCAGGACCGCCGGCGACAATGCGCCACTTGATCGATCGGCGGCGCCGGCAATCGACGGTACGGGTTGGCCCTGGATAAGATCGGGAACGCGTGCCAATTTGGACCGCTCTTGCCGCGACGCAAAGAAGACGGAAAACCTGTGACGACCGCGCAGCTCACCATTGTCATCATCCTGGCATTGACCTTTGGCTTCTTCGTCTGGGGCCGGGTGCGCTATGACGTTGTCGCCGGAGGCGCGCTGTGCCTCGCCGTGCTGTCGGGACTGATCCCGTCCGGCGATGCCTTTCTGGGATTTGGCCATCCGGCCACGATAACGGTGGGCGCGGTGCTCATCCTCAGCCGTGCGCTCACCGCATCGGGTGCCATCGACCTCATCGCGCGCCGACTGATTCCCGAAACCCCGCGCCCGGATTTGCGGATCGCCGGGCTCGGCACGTTGGCGGCGGCGCTGTCGGCGGTCATCAACAATGTCGGCGCGCTCGCATTATTGATGCCGGTCGCCATCCAGTCCTCGCTCAAAGCCAAACAATCGCCGGCACTGGTGCTGATGCCGTTGGCCTTCGCATCCATTCTCGGCGGGTTGGTGACCCTGATCGGGACCCCGCCCAACATCATCATCGCGACCTTCCGCGAGCAGGCCCTGGGCACGCCATTTTCGATGTTCTCGTTCACGCCGGTCGGCGCCACGGTGGCGGTGGTCGGCGTCCTGTTCGTTGCCCTTCTCGGCTGGCGGCTGCTGCCCAAGGCGGTACGCGAACGCGCGCCGACGGAAGATCTGTTCGACATCGAAGGTTACCTGACCGAGGCCCGGGTGTTGAAGGACTCGGCGGCCAATGGGCAACAGGTCGCCGACCTCGAGCAGGCCGCCGCCGAGCACGACGTCTCGGTCATCGGTGTCGTTCGCGGCGGCCGCCAGGTGCGCGTTTCGCGCCGCGAAAAACTGCGCACCAACGACAGATTGCTGGTCGAAGGCAACCCCGACGGACTCGACACGTTCATCGCCGAGCTCGGCCTCAAGATCATGGGCACCAAGGGAGAAAAAAGCGGCTTCGGCGGCGATCAATTGTCCCTCGTCGAAGCCGTCGTGCCGGCCCGGTCGCGCGTCGACGGGCGAACCGTCGAATCGCTCCGGCTGGTCCATCGATACGGCATCAACCTGCTCGCCGTCGCCCGCCAGGGCAAGCCTTATCGCGGCCGCCTCGCCAAACTTCAATTCCAGCCCGGCGACGTCCTGTTGCTGCAGGGCGATGCCGATCGCTTGCCCGAGACGGTGGCGACACTTGGTTGCCTGCCGTTGGCCGAGCGCGGCCTGCAGTTCGGCAAAGGACATCAGGCGTGGCTGGCGATCGGTATCTTCGCCGCCGCGGTCGGCTTCGCCGCTGCTGGGTTGGTCGGGCTGCCGATCGCCTTCGCCACCGCCGTCGTCGCCGTTGTCGTTTCCGGCATCCTGCCGGTACGCGACTTGTACGAGGGCGTCGACTGGCCGGTCATCGTGCTGCTCGGCGCGATGATCCCAATCGGCGGCGCCCTGCAGACCACCGGGACCACCGACCTGGTCGCCCAGGGCATCGTCGCCGCGTCGCAGGGCGCGCCGGTCGCGCTGGTGCTGACCCTGGTCCTGGTCGTGACCATGACGTTGTCGGATATCCTCAACAACGCCGCCACCGCGGTCATCATGGCGCCGATCGGTCTCGCCATCGCCGAGCGCCTCGGGGTCAACGGCGACCCGTTCCTGATGGCGGTCGCTGTCGGCGCGTCGTGCGCCTTCCTGACCCCGATCGGACACCAGAACAACACCCTGGTGATGGGTCCCGGCGGCTATGCGTTCGGCGATTACTGGCGTATGGGCCTGCCGCTCGAGATCGTCATCACGGTCGTCGCCGTGCCGATGATCCTCATCGTCTGGCCGCTCTAGGATACGACCGCAATCCGAGCGACGTTCCCCACAACCACGCGCCACTGTTCCGACACCGCGAGCACGGCGAGGGTTTTTTCGTGACCGGGAAATCGATTTTCACTAGAGGTAAGCGCAATGCTGCATGACCTCCAAACGCCGTCCTTGGTGCTCGACCGCGACCGGCTGATCCGCAATTGCGAGCGGATGAAGGCGCGGATGACGGCGCTCGATGTCGGCCTGCGGCCCCATATCAAGACCGCGAAGTGCGCCGAGGTCGCGGCCATGGCCTGCGATACGCGGCGCTGCCTGACCGTCTCGACGATGGCCGAAGCGCGCTTCTTCGCCGAACGCGGCTATCACGACTTGATCTATGCGGTCGGCTTGGTGCCGGCGAAGGTGGCGGCACTCGAGGCGATCGCGACCCGAACCGGGGCCAAGATCGCCGGCATCGTCGACACCGTCGCGGCCGCCGAGGCGATCGCCGCCGCGGCTGCCGACCTTGATTATGTCCAGCCGCTCTATGCCGAGATCGATACCGGCGATGGGCGCGGTGGCGTGCTGCCCCAGTCCGATGTGGTGCTAGCGATCGCCGACGCGGTCGTCGCCAGTGACGCGCTAGCCTGGGACGGCGTCCTGACCCACGGCGGACAGTCCTACCAGAGCCCGGGCCGCGATGCCGGGCGCGACGCCGCGGAGGAGGAGCGTCGCGGCGTCACCGCCGCCGCCGAGCGCCTGCGCGCCGCCGGCCACCCCTGCCCCAATGTTTCCGCCGGTTCGACACCGACCGCGACCCACGCCGAGAACGGCGCCGGTCTGACCGAAATGCGTCCCGGGGTCTACGTCTTCGGCGACCTCGACCAGATGGCGCTCGGCTCGTGCGATTATGACGATATCGCGGTCACCGTGCTGGCCTCGGTGATCGGCCACAACCAGCAGCGCGGGCACCTATTGACTGATGCCGGCGGCCTCGCGCTGTCGAAGGATATCAGCGCCGGCGGCCTGCTCGACCATGCCGGCTATGGCTGGGTGGCGGCCGAACAGGGCGCCCCCATCGACGACCTCTATGTCGCCCGCGTATCGCAGGAACATGGCATCGTCTGTCGCAAGGACGGCCGGCCCGTGGACTTCGATCGCTATCCGATCGGGTCGCGGCTGCGCATCCTGCCCAACCATGTCTGCATGACCACCGCGGCTTATGACCGCTACCACGTGCTGACCGGCGACGGGCTCGAGGTCTGGCACCGCGCCGTCGGCTGGTACTAGGGTACGATCCCGAGTGCATCCGAGACGGGTCCAAGATATTTGCTCGGCGTCGGGATTTCCTTGATAGTTGGCACGTGCCGCCTTGGATCGGGCCTCAACCGACACCGGCCGAAACCGGAGGAATTGCAATGTTCCGACTGATTTGGAGTCTCTACACCGCCGGCATCGTTGTTTTCTTCATCTTGTTCCTCATCTTCGTCCCCAACATTCCCCTGGGCGTCGCGGTCTACACCGCGATTCTGTGGCCCTATGGCGTCTATGAAAATTTCATCGCCGCGCCGCCGTCGTGATCACGGAGACTTGAGTCCCATTGCATGCCATGCACTGGCCTTGATCGGACGCACGGATTATATGTGACCGCAAATCGGTACCGTCCGATCTCCGCAACGCCAATGCCCGCGCCGCCGCCCGGTATCGCGACGGCTGGTCCGCCAAAAAGAGGAGCCGCCCATGTCGACCATCAATACCCTGTTCCCGCGCCAGCCGGTGCCATCACTCGAGGTCGCCACCATCGGCGGCGGCAGCTGGAAGCTCGCCGACCGAAAGCCCGACAACTTCACGCTGGTCGTCTTCTATCGTGGCCTGCACTGCCCGATTTGCGCCACCTATCTCGGCGACCTCAACCGCAAGGCCGATGACTTCGCCGAACGCGGCGTGGATATCGTCGTCATCAGCAGCGACGGCGAGGAGCGGGCCGCCGAAGCCAAGGAGAAGTGGGGCATGGACAATCTGACAATCGGCTACGACCTCGATCTCGACAAGGCCCGGGAATGGGGTCTCTACATCTCCTCGGGCCGCGGCAAGACGTCGGTCGGTATCGAGGAGCCGGCGCTGTTCAGCGAGCCCGCGATCTATCTGGTTCGGCCCGACGGTACGCTGTATTTCGGCACCGTTCAGACCATGCCCTTCGCGCGGCCGCGCTTCGCCGATATCCTTGGCGCGCTCGATTTCGTCATCGACAAGGATTACCCGGCGCGCGGCGAGGTGGTCGACCACAATGCGCCGCAGGCGGCCTGACCCCCTTGTCTTGTCCGCTCGATGGATGACGACCGCGAGCTGATCGACCGCACGGCCAGCGACGTCGTCGACTTGCTGCGCTCGGGCACGGTCACGCCGCACGACCTACTCGCCGTCCTAGAACGCCGCGTCGCCGCAATCGACGGCGTCGTCCATGCGCTGCCGACCTTGTGTTTCGATCGTGCCCGCGAAGCGGCCGACGCGCTTCTCGCCCGTCCCGCCGCGGCGCGAGGGATCCTCGCCGGCCTGCCGGTGCCGATCAAGGACCTGACCGAGGTCGCCGGGGTCCGCACGACCTACGGCTCGCCGATCTTTCGCGACCATGTGCCGGAGCGTTCCGACATTCTCGTCGAACGGCTCGAAGAGGAGGGCGCGTTGGTCTACGCCAAATCGAACACGCCGGAATTCGGCGCCGGCGCCAGCACCTTCAACGAGGTTTTCGAGACCACCCGCAACCCGTGGGACGTGACGAAGTCGGCGGCGGGGTCCTCGGGTGGCGCATGGCTCGGATATGGGCGGCTCGCTGCGCAATCCGGCCAGCTTCTGCGGTGTTGTCGGGCTGCGTCCGACGCCGGGGCGGGTCGCGCGATCACCCGGCATGCAGCTTTTCGATAGCCTGTCGGTCAATGGACCGATGGGCCGCACCGTGGCCGACGTCGCGTTGCTGCTCGACGCGATGACCGGCAGTCACCGCCGTGACCCGATCTCACTGCCGCGCGAGGCGGCCGGTTTTCGGCATGTCGTCGGCACCCTGCGGCGGCCGCGCAAGGTCGCCTACAGCGATGATCTCGGCATCACGCCGGTCGAGCCCGAGGTCGCCGCCTTGTGCCGCCGCGCCGCCCATCGGTTCGAAGAAATGGGGGTCCCGGTGGTCGAGGCGTACCCCGATTTTTCCGACCTCAACGAGATCTTCCATACGCTGCGGGCGCTCAACTACGCCGCGACCAAGGCGCACCTGTTGGCGTCGCACCGCGACCTGCTCAAGCCCGAGGTGGTATGGAACATCGAGAAGGGGCTCGCGTTGACGGCGGACCAAGTCGTCAAGGCGGAATCCGGGCGCTGGGCGCTGTTTCACCGGGTCGCCGATTTCTTCGAGGACTACGACCTGCTGCTGTCGCCGGCCACCATCGTCAGCCCGTTCCCCGCCGAGCAGCGCTATGTCGAGAGCTGCGACGGGCACGTCTTCGAGACCTATGTCGATTGGCTGGCTGTCGCCTATGCGCTAACCGTCGCCGCCTGCCCCGCGCTGTCCCTGCCCTGCGGCATCACCGCGGACGGTTTGCCGGTCGGCCTCCAGATCGCCGCCGCGCCGCACCAGGAAGGGCCGCTGCTCGCGGCTGCCGCGTTGTTGGAGAACGTCCTCGACATGCGCGCCCGGATCCCGATCGATCCGCGTCCCGTCGGCCTGGGCGAGCACGAAGAATAACGGGCAAAGGTTAGGTTCGACCTTCCGGTCCCGTTCGGTCGGCGGCCAGGTCAGGCGCGGATTTCGACACCCGGTAGACTGCACAGCATCTCGAACAACAGGTTGGCGCCGAGCAGGGAGGTGTTGCCGGTGGTGTCGTAGGGCGGTGCCACCTCGACCAGATCGCCGCCGATGATGTCGAGGCCACGGCAGCCGCGGATCACTTCGATCGCCTGCATACTAGTCAGGCCGCCGATCTCCGGCGTACCGGTGCCGGGGGCATAGGCCGGATCGATGCCGTCGATGTCGAAGCTGATATAGACCGGCCCGTCGCCGAGCTGGTTCCTGACCTCATTCATCAGCGGCGTCAGAGATTTATGCCAGCACTCCTCGGCCTGGACGACGCGGGCGCCCTGGTGCCGAGGCCAATCGAAATCGTCGGCCGCGTAGCCGGTGGCGCGGACCCCGATCTGGACCATGCGCTTGGGCTCGATCAAGCCTTCCTCGATGGCGCGGCGGAACGGCGTGCCGTGAGTGATTCGTTCGCCGAACATCATGTCGTTGACGTCGGCATGGGCGTCGACATGAACCATGCCGACCGGCCCGTGGACACGGTGGACGGCGCGCAGGATGGGCAGCACGATGGTGTGATCGCCGCCGATCGCCAGGGTCTTTGCGCCGCGGGCCAGAATGTCGTCGAAGGCCCGCTCGATGATCTCGACCGACTTGGCCAGGTTGAAGGTGTTGATCGCGACATCGCCGATATCGGCGACCGACAGCGAGTCGAACGGCGCCGCGCGGGTCGCCATGTTGTAGGGCCGGACCATTGCCGATTCGGCCCGGATTTCACGCGGCCCGAAGCGGGCGCCGGCGCGGTTCGAGGTTCCGATATCGAACGGGACGCCGACGAAGCAGACGTCGAGCCCCTCGGCGGTGGCGAATGACGGCAAACGCATCATCGTCGCCGGCCCGGCAAAGCGCGGCATTTGGTTACCGCCGAGCGGCTGGTGAAAGGTCTTGGTCATCACGGTCCCTCTTGCGCTAGCGCCGGTCGCCGGCGAATGGACGCATCAATATCCTCACGCGTCCAGATCGAGCGGTGCAATGTCGTCGAAGGCGTCGCCGGGCCCGGCATTCTCGGCAGCGGTTCGGCCGCCAAGATGAGTCATGACGCCCCATACCGCATTGAGCGCCGTCGTCACCGCGCCCTCTGCCCATCCGGCGGTCCACGACACATCGTCGCCGGCGAGGAAGATGCCACGATGTTCGGGGGCGATCCGGTCTTGCATGAAATGCGTGAAAACCCGCCGCTGGTAGCGGTAGTGCCCCGGCAGGTTGGCCTTGAACGCACCCATGAAATAGGGCTCGCTTTCCCAAGAAATGGTGATTGGATCGGCGACGATATGGCGGCGGATATCGACGCGTGGATAGATCTCCTCGAGCGACTGCAGCATGATGTCGACCCGCTCTTGGGCCGACAGCGGCAGCCATTTCAGGGAATCGTCGTTCCACGTATAGGACAGGCAGATCAGGCCCGGACGGTCGATGCCGTTGTCGAGCAGATAGGTGCCGCGGGTCATCCGGTCGCTCAGCGTCATACTCATCACGTCGCGCCCGGTCTCGGCGTCCTTGTCCTTCCAGAACGGCCGGTCGACGATGACGAAGGTCTTGGACGCCTGCATGTAATGGGTGCGTTCGATGGCGGTCCAGTGATCGGTCGGGAATAGGCGCACGTCGCACTTGATCATGTTCAACAGCATCCACGCCTGGGCGGTCACGATCGCCACCGGGTAGGTACGCGTGGCGCCATCCTCGTCGACCACGGTGACGTTGTTGGCGTGGGTGCGGTAGAGGTCGGTCACGCCGGGACGCGTGCGCCCGTCGTTGAGGCTGCGCAGGGTCGTGCCGGCCGGCCAATGGGACCATGCCGCTGTCGGGACCGAGCTCCCACAGCCGCTCCGGTAGCCGCTGGACGCCGCCGACCACGGTACGATGATCGTCGTCGGCGCCGGTATAGACGACGCGCAAGATCTCCAGCATCGAGTTGGGGTAATCGGTATCCCAGCCGCCGGTGCCGAACCCGACCTGACCGAAGATCTCGCGATAATGGAAGTCGGCGAACTCTTCAGATCGCGCCAAGAAACCGTAGAAGGTTTGCTCGTCCAGCGTCCGTACCAGCGGATCCCAGATCTCCTTGATCGCGGCGGCATCGCGGTCGCGTATGGCCCGCTGCATGGCGGAGAACTGGGCCGTGTTTTCGAGCACGTCCTGCCACGCCCCGAGCACGCCCTGATAGATTTGCGGCAGATCGGCCATCGTTTGCGCGTATTCGGCGCGTCCCTTTAGATCGATCACCGTGCTCGGCGTCGCCGCCGCCAGAGGATTTGGGAACGGCACCGTTTCCAGTCCACACAGATCGAAGTAGTGATAGAGCACGGTCGAGGACGGCGGAAAGCGCATCGCCCCCATCTCGGCGATGACGTCGTCATAGCCTGAGAAGCTGCGCGATTTGAGCCGACCGCCGATCTGGTCGGCCTCGTAGACGATCGGCTTGAGGCCCAACTTCATCAGCTCGAACGCCGCCACCATACCGGCACACCCGCCACCGACGATCGCCACCTCGGTACCGTGGCGCTCGACCGGGACACTGCCGGTGCCCGCCGGGTGCGTGATGAAATCGTCGTAGGCAAACGGGAAATCAGGGCCGAACATCGTGATCGGCTTGTCGCTCGGCGTACTTTCCGGATGAAATCCGGCCGGTGTCGAGGCCATCGCCCTATCTTATCGCCAATTAGTCAAGCCAAGACGCTGCCACGGGCCCCGGTCGGTATCGCCCGTCCGCTGCCGAAACTGCCAATCCGCTAGGCCCTCGACCCGTCGTCCGAGCGCCGCCCAATAGCCCACAAGCCGACGACCAATACCGCCGCGCCGGCAAGCAGCGCCAGCCACCACGAGTACCCGTAGCCTGTCGGGATGGTGCCGAGACCGACCGCGACCACGCCGACGCCGAGGGCATAGGGGATCTGAGTTCGCACGTGATCGATGTGGTCACATCCCGAGGCCAGCGATGACAGAATGGTCGTGTCCGATATCGGCGAACAATGATCGCCCCAGACGGCGCCGCCCATGACCGCCGCCACGGTCGAGTAGATCAGGTAGACATGAGCGCCATCATCGGTCAGACCGTTGGCGGCCATGATCGCCCAAGTCAGGGGAATCGCCAGCGGCATCATGATCCCCATAACGCCCCAGCTCGATCCAGTGGCGAACGCCGTCGCCGCCGCGAGCGCGAAGACCAGCGTCGGCACCATTTGCGCCGGCACTGTGTCGCCAAGCGCGGTGACCAGGAAATCGCCGGTGTGCAAGGCATCGTTCACATTGGCCAGCGACCACGCCAAGACGAGAATGATGATCGCCAGCAACATCGAACGGACGCCGGCATACCAGGCATCGATGGTTTCGGACAGGGACAGGATCCCCTGCCCCAACGATAACGCGATGGCCACAACGACGGCGATCAGGGACGCCCACATCATGGCCAGATAAGAATCGCCGCTGCCGATGATATCGCGCAGCGACGCGTCTTCGCCTTCCGCGCTGGTGCCGGTGACGTAGATCCCGATCATCGTGCCGACCACCAGAACCAGAACCGGAACGACGGCGTTGAGCGCGCGTTGCGGCTTGTCGGGCTTGGGCTCGCGTTCCGCCGCCTCCTGCGGCGATTCACCGACATGGGCGCCGATACGGCTGACCAGGCCTTCGCTGCGGGCGCGTCGTTCCGCCTTCAGCATGGGCCCGAAATCACGGCCCGATGCGGCGATCAGGAAGACGAACAAAATGGCCAATATGGGATAGAAGCTATAGGCGATCGAATTGAGGAAGATCGAATAGGCCGATTCCTCGAAGCCTTCGATCTTGGACACGCTTTCGCCGATCAGGCCAACCTCGAAACCGATCCAGGTCGTGACCAGCGCGATCGTCGCCACCGGCGCCGCTGTCGAGTCGACAATATAAGCGAGCTTCTCGCGCGAAATGCGCAGTCGGTCGGCAATCGGCCGCATCGTGTTGCCGACGATCAGGGTGTTGGCGTAGTCGTCGAAGAAAATGGCGACACCCAGCACACTGGTCGTAAGTTGGCCGCGCTTGGGGGACCGCGCCCAATTGACCATGCCATTGACGATTCCGGCGGTCCCGCCGTTCCGTGATATGATCCCGACCATACCGCCAATCATCAGCGAGAACAGAATGACCGCGAGATGCCCCCAATCGTTGAGGGCGTTGAGCACATGCTCGGGCACGGTGTCGACGAGGCCATACCAGATCGAAGACAGCGACAGGCCATAGACCAGGGCCCCACCCAGCCAGATCCCTAAAAACAATGCAGGGATCACTTGGCGCAGTGCCAGCGCGATGACAATTGCGATCAGCGCCGGCAAGATCGACATCCACCCCGGTATCGTGCTGACCGTGCTTTCCACCAAATTCGTGCCGGACGGATGCGATATCATGATGACCGGGGATCCGCCTTCCGTGACGACACCGCTGACGACAGCTTCGCCCTCGACGACATCGATCGGATAGTCCCGACCCTCGACGCTGATCACATGGCCCATCCCGGGAACGATACGGCCCTCCGGGTCCTTGACTTTGACCTCGAACGGCACGCCCTGGAGGATGACGTCGGGGACTTCCAGCTCGATCGATGTTTCCTGTGCCAGCGCCGCCGAAGCCGCCACCGCGACACAGACGCAGAACGCCAACGATACGGCCACGCGTCGAATCAAATCTCCTGCGATCATCTTGTTGTCTCCCAAGTCATCTGTCACCTTACGATGCCTTAGTGCGGGCATCTTCGTTGGACCGTGATTGGTTTCGCCGGCTTTGTCGTCGTCCAGCTAATTCAATGACATCTTACGATGTAGACCGAACAGGGCGCGTGACGGGCGACCTGCGCCGCCGACGCCCCCAGGATATACGTCTTCAGGCTGGGCCGGTGCGACGCCATCACGATCAATGTCGCGCCAATATTTGTCGCGGCATCTATGATTGCGACGCTGGTGCTGCCGACACCCAAGATGCATTTGGCGTCGATTTCTTTGGGGACGATCTTCTTGGCCAGCGTCTCGAGTCGCTCGAGCGTGCTCTTTTGAAACATGTCTTCGAGGTTTTCCGGCACCGGCACGCCCGGCATGTTCAACTCGACCTTGGGTACCACGGTCAAGAGGTTGAGCTCGGCGCCACGATGGCGGACTTCATCCACCGCGACCGGCAACACTTCGCCCCAGGAACTCTCCTCGTGCAAATCGATTGGAACCAGGATCTTTTCCATAACCTTTCCTCCACATCCATTCGGACAAGCGACGGCGGCGGCACAGGGCGGGGCAACAACCGTCGCGTGAGAGATCACCGGGCACGTAGCGGCAACACCCGATCATGCGACCGGCACCGTTGAGGCAGGGCCCAAGTTTTCCCTTATCGACCAACCTTATAACAACTATGGCACAAAACGCGCCAAAGAAATCGCTCCGGCGACGGCCTTTTGCGGCCGATGCCGCCCGCCGCCGGGTGGCGCCCGCGAACACCCATTGAGCGACGCCGGAATCTACATTGACGGCCCGCCGTCGTGGTCCGACCGCGCGGCAGTGACGATCCAATCCCGAAAGGCCCCAAGGTCGCGATCGCCCAGGGCGCCCTTCGGATAGGCGAGGTGGTAGCCATAGGCAGGCAGCTCGACGGCCGAAACCTGTAACAGCTGACCGGCAGCCAGTTCCGCGGCGACCAGCCGATCGTTCAGGGCAATGCCCTGACCGTCGATCACCGCCTGGACCCGCACGTTCGGATCCGGCACGACGAGATCGTTCCGCCGCGACCGATAGGTCAGCCCGGCGGCCGCGTGCCAGTCGCGCCAAGCCAGGCTGCCGTCGCGGTCGTGGAGCAAAATCAGGTCTTCCAATGCGGCTTCGAGCCCGATTTCGCCGACCCGTGTGGCGATCGTGATTCCGGCAACTGGAAACGCGGGGCAGGCAAGCAGCGGTTCGATCACCATATCGGTCCAGTCGCCCTTGCCCCAGCGAATGGCCATATCGATGCCTTGCGTCCGGAGGTCGATAAGATCGATCAGGGGCTGTAGACGCAATCCGATTCGCGGATTATCCGCGATAAAGGTCATGAGACGCGGGGACAGCCAGCGCGACGCGAAATAGGTCGACATCCCGATGGTGATGCGTCCCGGGCCTTCCCCTTTCAACGCCGCGATCTCCCGGTCCAGATCGCGGAATGCCGCATGGCTGGCCTGCCAAAGCTTCCGCCCTTTTTCGGTCAACACGATACCGCGCGGTCGGCGTTCAAAGACCCGGAAACCGAGTTCACCCTCCAACCGGCCGATCTGATAGCTGATCGCGCCTTTGGTGAGGTTCAACTCGTTCGCCGCTGCCGTAAAGCTGAGATGGCGTGCCACGACATCGAACAGGCGCAAGCCGTCATAGGAACGAAAGCCCATCCGTACTGTTTAAGAAATTTGATCAATATGTGCAAATAATTTGGTTTGTCATAAATCCCGCCGTACGGTTTCCTAAGTGGCTTAGGAGCCGGTCTGGCGGCATCTTTCGATGGCCCTCCGAACGAATGGCTTTCGAGCAAGATATTTGATCGCGGAGACCCTTGCTGCACGATCTCAATACCGATCCCTCACCCGGTTCCGCCGCTGTTCGGCGCGGTCGCCGCGGCGGCCGATCCGCCCGCGTGGCGCGCAACGCGGCGCGCGATGCCGTGCCGCGCTGCGCCGTCATCACCCGCAAGGCGCCGGTCTACGATCTTCTCGGCGAAGAAGCGCTGCAACGCATCGAGGCCCACGCCGACTGGATCTTGCGTGAAATCGGCATCGAGTTTCGCGGCGATGAAGAGGCACTGCGCCTGTTCAAAGACGCCGGCGCGACGGTCACCGGCGAGCGTGTGCGCTTCGACGCCGGCCTGGCGCGGACGCTCTGTTCGTCGGCGCCCAAAAGCTTTCGCATGGAAGGGCGCGACTCCGCATCTTCGATCACGCTCGGCGGTGATCACGTGGTTTTCATGCCGGCCTACGGCCCACCATTCGTCACCGACCTGGAACACGGTCGGCGCTATGCCACGATCGAGGACTTCCGCAACTTCGTGAAACTCGCCTACGCATCGCCTTGGCTGCACCATTCCGGCGGCACGGTCTGCGAGCCCGTCGACGTCCCCGCCAACAAACGTCACCTGGACATGGTGTATGCGCATCTGCGGTTTTCGACAAAGCCGTTCATGGGATCGGTGACGGCGCCCGAACGGGCCGCGGATTCGATTGCCATGGCGCGCCTCGTTTTCGGCGACGCCTGTCTCGAAGAAAACTGCGTGATCCAAGGCAACATCAACGTCAATTCGCCGTTGGTCTACGACCACGTCATGTCCGGCGCCCTCAAAGTCTATGCCCGAGCCAACCAGAGCGTCGTCGTCTCGCCGTTCATACTCGGTGGCGCCATGGGGCCGGTCACCCAACCCGCCCTGTTGGCCCAGGCCCATGCCGAGGCAATGGCCGGCATCGCGCTGAGTCAACTGGTGCGCAGGGGCGCGCCGGTCGTCTACGGGAATTTTCTGTCGACCATGAACCTGAAGACGGGGGCCCCGACATTCGGCACGCCGGAAGCCAATCTGTCGACCTTCGCCATCGCCCAATTGTGCCGACGGCTCGGCTTGCCGCTGCGCTGCGGCGGCCACCTGACCGCCTCGAAGGTCGCCGACGGCCAGGCCATGCAGGAATCGGTCGCCAGCATGATGGCGGGCATTCTCGCCGGCTCCAACTTCGTCTTCCACGCCGCCGGATGGCTCGAAGGCGGCCTGACGATGGGTTACGAAAAATTCGTCATGGACCTCGATCACTGCGCGATGATGCATCGCATGATGGCGGGCCTAACCGTCGATTCGAATGAATTGGCCGCCGACGCCTATCGCGAGGCAGGGCCCGGTGAGACGTTCTTGGGCACTGCCCACACGCTGGCCCATTTCGAGACCGCGAATTGCATCTCCGAGCTTGCCGACACCACACCCTACGAACAATGGGTGGAGAACGGCCGGCACGATCTCGAACGGCGCGCCCATGGGCGCTGGAAAGACATGCTGGCCGCGTATCAGGCGCCGGCGCTCGACCCGGCGACCGACGAAGCGCTGCAGGATTTCATGGCGCGGCGGAAATCGGCGCTGCCCGATCAGTGGCACTAGACGTTACCACCAATCTTCAGCAAAGGAATCGCGCATGGATACTTCCAAATGCGTTCGACTTCCCACCGGCGGTGCCGTGGCCGGGCTCGAACCGACCGACTACATCCCGCCGGAAACGCTCGAGGCCGGAGACCCCCAGGAGCGTGGCCTCAGTTTCTATGCCAACCAGACCGGTCAACTCGACGCCGGGGTCTGGCAATGCGAACCCAATCGGCATGTCATCGAGGCCGCGCCATACGACGAGTTCGTCTACCTGCTTCAAGGCCGCATCGACGTGATCGACGACGAGGGCGGGGTCGAGACGTTCAAGGCGGGCGACAGCTTCATGATGCCGCGCGGCTGCAAATGCACCTGGGACGTCAAGGAACCGGTGCGCAAGCTGTATGTGGTCCTAACGGCCGAGGCCTATCGGGGTTAGTCGCGGCACCCCGCGGCGGGAAGCGCTATTGCTCGAGGCCGGCACGGCGCAGCCCGTCGATGATTTGCTCGGCACAGGAATTGGCGCCGTATTGCCCGATCGTGCGGCGCACCAGGTCGACCGTAAAATCGGGCTTCATGCGCAGCAGCGCGCCCACCGCTTCGGCCGCCTCGTCGTCACGCCCGAGATGGCCGAGCGCGGCGGCGGCGTGGGCCAGAGGCCAATAATGGGAATTAGGCTGCTGCATCGCCTTGCGCGCCCAGACCACGGCCTCTTCGTATTGCCCCATGTTGAAATGGGCGCGTCCAAGCATGACGAGATAACTCCAAACGTTCGGGTCCCGCGGATTGAGGCGGATCGCCTTTTCGATTGCGGCGATGCCGTCCGCCGGGCGGCCGCCATAGACGAGTGCCGTGCCGAGCCCGAAATGGGCGCGCGCCGAGTTGGGATTGCATTCCAGGGCTAGTTCCATTTCGTCAAGCGCACGCTGGTGGGCTTGCTGAAACAGGTAGACCCGGCCTTGGGCGAAGTGGCCGACCGAATCGCGCGGATCGAGAACGATCGCCCGACGCGCCGCCACCTCCGCTTCGGCGAGCGCCGCCTTGGGATCGTCGTCGTGGCCGAGAATGATCTTTAGAATGCCGACATAGGCGAGCTCGGCGAATGCGGTCGCGAAGGTGGGGTCCTGCTCGATCGCCATCTTGAACAGCCGGTAGGCGTCGTCCAGGCCCTCGATCGTAAACAGGTGGCGGGAGGCCAACCCGCGCTGGAAACAACTCCACGTATCGAGATCCTGTGGCGGCTTGCGCCGCGCCCGCTGCAGTTCCGCGTTGCTGAGTTCGGGCTCGAGCGTGGCGACGATCCTCTCGGCGATCTCGTCCTGCAGATCGAAGATATCCTCGACGACGCTCTCGAATCGTTCCGCCCACACCGTCGCGCCGGTGGCGGCGTCGATCAGATCGGCCGACACCCGTATCCGCGGTCCCGCCCGGCGGATGCTGCCGCCGACGATATAGCGTACGCCCAATTCCCGCGCCGCGTCCTGCGCCCCGACCGTGCGGCCCTTGTAGCTGAAGGCCGATCCCCGCGCGATGACGAAGAACCAGCGAAAGCGCGACAGCCCGGCGGTGATATCCTCGGCCAATCCGTCGGCGAGAAAATCGTGCTCGGCGGTATCGCTCAAGTTCTTGAACGGCAACACCGCCACCGAAGGCCGTTCCGAGGCGACCGCATCGTCCATTGGCGTGGCATCTTTGTCGCCCGTCGAAGACGCCGGCGCCTCGGCATCGGCGGTATCCGCGGGCACAGGCTCGGCCGCGGATTTTGGCTCCGCCCGGACCTCGGCGTTCGCATGGCTTCGCGTCGGCACGAACTCAGCGGCAAACATCGCCGCGGGTTCGGTCCGTACCGCCTCGTAGAGGGTATCGGTTGTCGATTCGGGCGCCACGCTCAGGCGCGCCGACAATTCGTTGCGGCAGAGCTCGTATTGGCGAATTGCCAGGCCGCGCTGACCGGCCGCCGCATAGAGCCGCATCAGAACCCGATGCAAATCCTCTCGAACCGGATCGACCGTTAACGCCCGCCGCGCGGTTCCGATCGCCTCGACGAATGCACCGGTCGCCGCCTGATAATCGAGAAGTTCCGCCAGTGCCCCCAAGGCAAGATCGCGGAGCCGAGTCGATTCGACCATCAGCCATTCCAGATAGGGCGTTTCGGTCGCCCCCGCCCCGTCCAGCAAATCGCCGCCATAAAGCTCCGCGGCCGCCTGCAGGGCCTCCGGCGTGCGGTCGAGGAGGCAGAGCTCGAAATCGGCGACATCAACCCACACCGAATCGAAAGCCAGGGCGACGGTGTCGCCGTCGGTGACGATGGCATCGCCGCCGATTTGCTTGCGGATTGCGGTGAGCGCATTGCGCAGACTGCCGCGCGCCTGTTCCTCGGCACGGTCGCCCCATAGCAATTCGGTCAATCGGTCGCGCGAATGGGCGCGACCCGGTGGATTGGCGAGAAAGGCGAGCAGCAACCGCGCCTTCCGCGTCGGCAACGAAATCTCCGCCCCATCGGGTCCGACCGCCTCAAACCCGCCCAAAAGCTTGAGCCGCAGCGGCGTCCGCCCCTCGGTGCCGACCGTGCCGAGCAGGTGATATTTCTGAGTCTTTGCCATGACTTACCGTCTTTTAACGCATTTTTAACGCCGCCGTCACGCGGCGCACAACACCGGGTTCACAGCCCGATCCTAAAAAGGCACCACGTTCTAACGGCAACAGGACTGATGGTGCGATGCACCAGGGGTCAAAAATAGGAAACCAGATCATGTCGACCGCTACGCTCACGACGACGCTGAGGCGGCCCCATTTGGAGGTGCGTCCGACATTGTTCTCCCGGTTATTCCGGATCCCGATGACCGTGGTCACCGAGATGCTGCGTCGCCACGCCAACCGGGTCGCCATCGCACGCCTGTCTGCGATGAGCGACGCCCAGCTGAGAGATCTCGGGATACACCGGTCCCAGATTCCGCTCATCGTAATGGAAATCGAAAAGGTCGAGGAGCAACGCAATGCCTACTATTCGCGCTAACGGGTCGACCGTCGCATTCCGCGAAACGGGGCGCGGCACTCCGGTAATTCTGCTCCACGCCTCGGCGAGTTGCAGCACGCAGTGGACATCGCTGATTGACAAATTGGGGCCCTGGCACCAGGTCCTCGCGCCCGATCTCTATGGCTGCGGTGACAGCGACCGTTGGCTGGGCTGGCATCCGCTGGACCTGGCCGAAGAGGCCGCGGTCGTCACCGCCCTCATGGCGCGCTGTGCAAGTCCGGTTCATCTCGTCGGTCATTCCTATGGCGGCGCGGTCGCCTTGCGGGTCGCGCTCGAACATCCGGATTGGGTGCGCAGCCTGACCGTCGTCGAGCCGACGGCGTTCTACCTGTTGGGCAACGGCGACCGTAACGATCGCGCCCTGTTCGACGAGGTTCGCGCACTCGCCGACGATGTCGAACACGCCATTTCCCTGGGCAATTTCGACCGCGCGACGGCACGAATTGTTACCTATTGGGGTGGCAGCGGCGCCTGGGACACGGCATCCGCCGTCCAGCGGGCGACGTTGCGGCGAGCGATACGTCAAATCCCGCATCAATTCGACTCCGTGTTCAACGAAATGACGACACTCAACGCGTTTCGCCATTTGCATGTGCCGACCCTCGTCCTGCGCGGCGAGGCCTCGCCGCAACCGACGCGTCGTGTCGCCGAGATGCTGGGCGCCGTCCTGCCGATGGCCCACCTCGAGACCATCGCCCAGGCCGGGCACATGATGCCGCTAACGCACGCGACGACGATAAATGAGCTGATTTCCGACCACCTGAATCGGGGATATCCGGTTGGCCTGGAATCGAACGTGGCTTGATTCCGGTCGCCAACGAAAGGGGATGCGACATGGCTATGACGATCGACCACAGGGGAACAAACATTCGGCACGCACGACCGAGCTCGGACACAGAGGGTATCAAAATTCGCCGGCCCCGTGAGGCATGCGACCCGCCCTCGATCCGAACTTCCGTCACGGCGGCTGCCCTTCCGCGACAGGTAGCCTAGCCGCTCTGGTCGGGACGGCCCGCCGCCGTCCCGACCAGCTCATTCTTTCTCGACAAGGAGCGTGTCATGACCATCTGGTTGCCACCGGGAAGCCCCGCCGAAGCCGCGCTACGCGCCGAAGGCATCGCCGTCAACGACCGTTGGAGCAGCAACGGCCGCGACCGCCGCCCCCTCCAGATCGCGCTGCTCAACCTGATGCCGGAGAAGGCTGCGACGGAAACGCAGTTCGCCCGCCTGCTCAATGGCCACGGACGCGACGTGGTGCTGACCCTGATCGTGCCCGATAATTATAGTCCGCGGACGACACCAAAAGAGCATTTGGATGCCTTTTATCGGCGCTGGAGCGATGTTCGGAAGCGCCGCTTCGATGGCTTAATCGTGACCGGCGCACCGATCGAACACCTCGCATTCGAGGATGTCGACTATTGGCCGGATATGACCCGCATTTTCGATTGGGCCCGCGATACGATCCCGTCGACGCTGTACATCTGCTGGGCCGGCCAGGCCGCCCTTTATCACTTCCACGGTGTCGTCAAATCGGCAATGCCGCAAAAATTGTCGGGCGTCTTCCAGCAGGGGGTGAAGGCGCGCGACCATCGCCTGATGGCGTCTTTTCAGGACGTGTTCCCGTGCCCGGTATCGCGCGGCACCGAAGTGCGAGGTCAGGACCTGCCGCGTGGCCGCGGCATCCAGGTGCTGGCGGAGTCACGGCAGTCGGGGCCGGCCATCGTCGACGATGGGCCAAATCACGCGGTTTACGGCTTCAACCATCTCGAATATGACGCCGCTACGTTGGGTGACGAGTACAAACGCGACCTCGCGGCTGGGCGCGAACCATGCTTGCCCGAAAACTACTATCCAGCCGACGACCGCAGCCTGACGCCGGCCCATCGCTGGCGCCACGTGGCGCGCCGTTTCTTCGCCAATTGGATCGACCACATCGCCGGCATTCGAGCTGGTGACACGCAGAGACGATCCGGGCCGATGTGGTGGCGCGCAAACAGCGACGCGTTCACGCCTGACGCGTCCGACATCGCCGTCATCCATGCCGTCGTATCGACGCGAGATGGCTGCGCCGACAGCATCGGCACGCGCCTCGTCGAGATTGGTCAGCCGCCGGTCCAGGTCCACGCCGAATCGGCCGGGAAGGGTGACTTGCGGATCGCTCTCCAATTGCCGACTGGCGGCGAAGAAGCGATGGAGCGGGCGGCGCGCGCCGTTGCCGCGGTCCCTGGAGTCCGCCGGGTCACCTATCGAACGCCGGAGGGCGCGGGTGGCTGCCTGGTTTCGCGACCGCGCGCCGATAGCGAGCCCGAAGACGACGCATCGGAGCACCGGCATCGGCGAGTCGCGTAGACCCGGGAAGATAGCGGCGGCGAAGATGGGAGGCGGACGGCCCGCTTGACTCGACCGGCCATCGGCGGGATGAAGCGGCGATGACCAAGCGAAGCTTCAGACCGCCGGCGCGCATCTTCAAACTACCATTTCTCATGCCGGCGCGCATTTACCGGCCCCCAACGTGACGGCACCCAACGCCTCCGCCTCGCATGACGGTACGGTGGCGGCTGTCCTCCTCGTCGTTTTCTTCTTTGTCCTCCATGCCTGGATGATCGATTACGGCACGGCGATCAACGACGTTCCATCGATCCGCGATTACCGTTTCGATTCATCCGAGATGGCACGGCAATTCACCGACCGCGACCAAGTCGCCGGGGTCACCGGCATCGGGGAAAGCGTCGCCAAGAGGATGATGCGCTTCAAGCTCTACAGCATTCATCCTGACGAGCATAAGACACTCCGCGCGCTGCAACGAATCCAGCCCGCCAAGCTTCAATTCGACCCGCGATCGTACCTCTACGGCGGTGCCTACCTCTATCCGCTTGGCGGCTGGCTGTTCGGCCTGTTGAAGGCCGGCGTGATCGAAATCGGCTCTCTCGATTCCGTCGTCAACAGCATTGATGGGTTCGATCGGGTCTATATTGCCGGCCGCCTGTTCGTCCTACTCGCTTTCTCGCTATCGGCGATCGTTTTCTATCGCACGCTGATCCTGGTCGCCGACCGCTGGGCCGCCTTGTCGGTGGTCGGCATATACCTGTTCGCACCGATCACGATCGGCCAGGCGATGCTGCTCAAACCGCACTGGTATGCGTTGCTTTGGGTCTGTCTGGGCCTGCACCGGCTGACCGGGGCGCTTGTCGGCGGCCGCATCGAATTGCGCGACGAAATTTGGATCGCCGTTTTCCTTGGCCTCGCGGTGTCGTCCAGTGCCGCCAACGGCTATCTCAGCATTCTCTTTTTCGCAGTCCTGGTCGGGCTCGCCACCCGCGATCTGGTATCGTGGAGCGCTCTTGTCCGGGTGCCGGCGGTCGCCGTGGCGGTGTTTGCGCTGACCAGCCCGTTCACGATCCTCAGCTTTCGACGTGTTCGCGCGGAATCGGAAGCGGTCGCGACGTTGCGGTTCGATCTCGACCCCGATGTGATCTGGGTGCTGGTCGAGGAATTCTATCTTGCCGGCATCGGCATTGCGGCGACCGTCGTCTTGGTCGGCCTGGTCATTTACGGCCTCGTGCTGCGACGCGGGCCGATAACATGGTGGCCGGCGGCGGTGATCCTGCTGTCGCTGGTCCTGGTCGGCTATGGCAATCACTGGCTCGGTGTCGGCGGCGCACGGTTTGCCGGCTTCCTGCTGCCGATCACCTTGCTGCTCGTGGTGCGGCAGCCGTGGCCGGGCCGGGCACCGATCTTGCTCGCGGCGTTCGCTTTGACGGTCGCCCAGGCGCTGCCCTTGGAATTGGCGCATATCGACGAAAACGACCCCGTGCGCGGGACCCGACTGCGCATTGCCCAATGGGTCGGTGAAAATATCGCCGAGGACACCACGATCTGTATCCGCGAGGCGCAGCCAGCGCCCTTCAATGCACCGCCGCTCGATTGGCCGCGATGGACCATCGTGGCCGAGGGCTGCCAATATTGGATTGTCATAGCCCCCAGTCATCGCGGCGTGCGGCCGATCCCCGGATTCGATCCAGTCGAGATTGCCGCGCCGCGGCTGTGGCAGGATGGCCTTCGCGTCGTCCACGGCTGGGTCAACCCGCACATCACCGTCTACCGGCGCACATCGCGGACGGCGGACTGATATGGAAGACCGCGCCCGAATCGTCATCGCGGTCCTTCTCGGTGCCGCGATCCTCTGTTGGCCGGCGCTCTACAACGGCTACCCGTTCCTCTATCCGGACAGCCCCGCTTATGTGGAAATCGCCGCGGAGGGTTACAAACCTTGGTCGCGGTCGATCTATTACGGTTATCTGATTGGCCCCGTCCACATGAATGTCTCGCTATGGCTGGTCGTGGTCGTTCAATCGTTGATCGCCGCGCACTTGGTGTATCTCACGCTCAGGGTGACCCTGGATACGATCCAACCCTTCACCTATCTCGCCGTGATCGTGTTGCTGGCGGCGCTCAGTCCGTTGCCTTGGGTCGGCGGATTTGTGCTGCCGGATATTTTCGGCGGATTCGCCGTTCTCGCCCTCTTTCTGCTCGGTATCGCGCCGAACCGGTTGTCGCGTGCGGAGTCGGTCTACGTCTTTTGCCTCGCCGTCGCCGCCATCGCCACCCACAACGCATATCTACCGATGGCATTGGGCGTAGCGTGCATTGTTGTCGTGGTGAACTCAGTTCGGTTCGGGTGGCGGGGCGCAAGTGCCGGGCTATTGGGGGCTGTCCTGCCCGCCGCGCTGGGGATCGCGGCCATCGTTGTCACTAACGTGGCCTATCACGGCGTCGAGCGAGCGGCCGGGTATGGCAGCATCTTCGCGCTCGCCAGGCTCCAAGAAGACGGCCCTGCCACCGCCTACCTTCGCGACCGGTGCCCGGACGCCGGGTACAATCTCTGCGCGTACCTCGACGACCTGCCCATGTGGTCCAACGATTTTCTTTGGCACGCACGCAGCCCACTGTACAAGGCCGGCGGACCACTTGTACTGGCGGATGAGGCGTCGGCGATCGTCCGCGGCGCGGTGATCGCGCGGCCGTGGCCGACCCTCGAGGCTGCAATCGCAAACTGGCGTGACCAGGTACTGATGCTTTCGCTAAAAACCCAAAGATGGTCGCTGGCAAATCATGACTGGCATTTCCGAACGATCGGGAACCGCTTTTCGACCGAACAAGAAACAATGGCATCGGCAAGACAACAAACCGACACGCTTGGTCTTTATTTCTTGGACTCGCTGCTTAGGACCGCAGCCCTCGTCTCGCTGGTCCTTTGCTTGATGCTGCTATGGCCCCTGGTGCGGTGGCATGGGAAAAGTGTCGCGGCGCTGATCGTCGTCGTGGTGACCGGCCTGTTGATCAACGCCTTCGTTTCCGGCGCCATATCCGAACCCCTGCCTCGAAACAACGCCCGCATGATTTGGCTGATCGATCTGGCCGCCATGATTTCCGTGCTGTGGCTCCTCCGCCATCGTCGGGCGCTCTGGTCGGGGCGGCGAAAAGTGGGCTATGAAGGCGATGAGCCTTAGGATCTGCGGCGCAAGGGGACAAGCCATGACAGCAATCACCACACTCTTCGACGAGGCGAAAATCGCGGAGCGGGTCGATGCCTTGGCGCACGAGGTCGCCGCCGCCCTGCCCGGGGATTTCGTCGTCGTCGGACTGCTCAAGGGCAGCTTCATGTTTCTCGCCGACCTTGCCCGCGCCCTGCATCGCGCCGGCGCCTCGCCGCGCATCGAGTTCATGCGCCTGAGCAGCTACGGCATGGCCAAGGAGAGCGCCGGCGAGGTCCACCTGCTCGGTGACATCCCGACCGAGTTGGCCGGCCGAAACGTGCTGCTGGTCGACGACATCGTCGATACCGGTCGCTCGATCGCCTATGCTCGGGCGTTGATGGAACAGCGCGACGTGACAAGAGTTTGGACTTGCGCACTGCTCGACAAGCCGAGTCGGCGGGAGGTCGAGGTCGCGGCCGATTTCGTCGGCTTCGAAATCGACGACCTGTTCGTCGCCGGCTACGGCATCGACTACGCCGAAAAATACCGCTACCTGCCCTTTATCGGCGTGGTCGAGTAGGCCCCGGCCGGGTCATCGATCAAACGGAAGTCCCGCTCCGCGTGCACCGACGCGGCGCGCTTGGCAGGGCGACAAGCCGCGCGCCAGTGAGATCCTACCTTTCTAGCTCGGATGCCGGGCGTGGAAGGGGCCAAACAGCTCTTCCTCGCTCGGCCGATCCTCGGCGATCACCGTCGACAGGTGGGTGATATTGAGGAAATGACGGTAGTTCAGGTTCCCGCTGATGGCGTTGCCGGCCCAGGTACCGCACCCGATGCTGAGGGTAAAGTTGAGGCCGTTGTCGAAATTTCCGCCATTTCCGAACGCGTGGGCCTGATTGACCAGCACCCGAACGACGTCGATCTCCTCGGCCAGCCGGCGGGCATGGTCGAGGTCGCGGGTGTGAATGCCGCACGAATGGCCGTGTCCCTGATAGGCGAGAATCTCACGGACTCGGGCGACGGCGTCGTCGAAATCGGCGGCGCGATAGACGGTGAGGACGGGGGAGAGTTTTTCCCCCGAGAACCGGTGGTCCGGGCCCACGCCAGACTCCTCGACCATGAAGAACCGCGCCCGCCGCGCTTCGGGGGCGAGGCCGACCGCCGCAGCGAAAACGCCGGCATCCTTTGCGATCAGGGATCGGTTGAGGCGGCCCTCATTCCATAGGGCATCTTCGATCCGTTGCTTCTCTCCCGCATTGACACGGTACCCGCCCTGCCCTTCGAGGGCCGCGACCGCGGCCGCGTAGACGCCATCGAGGACAACGATCGAATTCTCCGACGAGCACGATGTCGCGTTGTCGAAGGTTTTCGAAGCCGCGATCTTCGCCGCCGCATCGCCGAGGTCGGCGCTGTCGTCGATAATGACCGGCACGTTGCCGGCGCCGACGCCAATCGCCGGCGTGCCGCTGCGGTAGGCCCGCCGCACGTTGTCCTCGGAACCGGTGACGACGACCAAATCGCAGGCCTCCATCAAGGCCTGGGTCAGATCCTTCGATACCGGCCCCGGGAGTATCTGCACCAAATCGGCCGGGTGACCGCATCGGGCGAGCTCGGCGCGCATCAATTCGACCGCGCGCGACGTCACCGTCAACGCCGCCGGTGAGGTCGCGACAATGACCGCGTTGCGTCCCTTGACCGCCATCATCGCCTTGTTGACCGGTGTCGCCGCCGGATTGGTCGACGGACACACCGCGCCGACAACGCCGACCGGCTTGGCGTACTTCACGATCCCGAGCGCATCGTCGCGCTCGATTTCTCCAACGCTCCGGACCCTCAACAGGTCGCGGAGCGTGCCGAAGGTCTTGCGTCGGTTCTTGGCGATCTTGTCGGCGATATTGCCGAGGCCGGTTTCGGTCACCGCCAGTTCGGCAAGCTCTCGAGCCCGCGCCGGCTCATAGATCGACCAAGCCAACGCGGCAACCGCATCGTCGACCGTGACCTGGTCCGAATCCGCGAACGTCGCCATCGCGACGCGGGCGCGGGCTACCAATCCGGCGACGATTTCGGCGACATTCCGGTCCTCGATCGCGCGCAAAGCCGACTCTGCTGGCGTCACATTACATCCCTCTGATGAGGCGTCTCGCGTCACGAAACCCGTTTGTTTTCCGCCGCCAACCGGGACTTGTCAATGCCGCGCGACGACTGGTCCCATCGAGAAAATCACTTTGGTCCTGTGGTCATGGCGGATTGTGCCCTATAGATTCCGAAACTGAACCAAGGCGCGATCCAACCAGCACGTCGGCTTGACGGGCCATATCAGGTGTCGAGGCTCGATTTCATGGTCCATTCCGCTAGCGAAGAACGGTCGGTCGACACCTCGCCCCAGGTCGCCGACGAGGTCAAATACACGACCTGCTACATGTGCGCCTGCCGTTGCGGCATCAAGGTCCACATGAAGGACGGCGCGATCCGCTATATCCAGGGCAACCCCAACCACCCGGTCAACAAGGGCGTGCTGTGCGCCAAGGGTTCGGCCGGCATCATGACCCAATATTCGCCGGCGCGGTTGACCAAGCCGCTGAAGCGGGTCGGCGAACGGGGCGCCGGCGAATTCGCCGAGATCGAGTGGGACGAGGCTCTGCGGATCGCGACCGACTGGCTGGGCCGCGTGCGCGCGACAGATCCCCGCAAGCTTGCCTTCTTCACCGGCCGCGATCAGAGCCAGGCGCTGACCGGATGGTGGGCGATGCAATTCGGCACGCCAAATTACGCTGCCCACGGCGGTTCTTGCTCGGTCAACATGGCTGCGGCGGGGTTGTATTCGATCGGCGGTTCGTTCTGGGAATTCGGCGAACCCGACTGGGAGCGCACCAAATATTTCATGATGTTCGGCGTCGCCGAGGACCACGGCAGCAATCCGATCAAGATCGGGCTCGGCAAGCTCAAGGCTCACGGCGCCAAGTTTGTCTCGATCAACCCGATCAAGACCGGCTATTCGGCGATCGCCGATGAGTGGCTGGGGATCGCTCCCGGCACCGACGGGCTGTTCATCCTCGCGCTCGTCCACGAGCTGCTGCGCGCCGGCAAAGTCGATGTCGACTATCTCGTCCGTTATACCAACGCGCCGTGGCTGGTCATCGACGCCCCGGGCACCGGCGACGACGGCATGTTCGCCCGCGACGAGCGCGGCGAGCCGTTGTGCTGGGACCGCGAGAAAGGGGCAACCGCAAGCGCGCTCGACCGGGACGCGAAGCCGGCGCTGAAGGGAGCGGTCACGCTGCCCGACGGGCGCTCCGCGCGGCCGGTCTTTCATCTGCTCGCCGAACGCTACCTCGACGACGAATATGCCCCGGACGCTGTGGCCGCCGCCTGTGGCATTCCGGCGCCGACGATCCGCCGTATCGCCGCCGAATTGGCCCACGCCGCCTTCGAGCAGGAGATCGTTCTCGATGTGCCGTGGACCGACTGGGCCGGGCGCCGTCACGACAAGATGATCGGCCGCCCGGTCAGCATGCATGCGATGCGCGGAATCTCGGCCCACTCCAACGGCTTTCATACCTGTTTCGCGATCCACATCCTGCAGACGCTGTTGGGCAGCATCGATACGCCCGGCGGCTTCCGTTACAAGCCGCCCTTCCCCAAGCACATCCCGCCGATGCCGCAACCGGCCGGCTGGCATGGCGAGATCGAGCCCAACACGCCATTGCCCGGGCCGCCGCTGGGCTTCCCGCGCGGTCCGGAGGACCTCCTGGTCAACAGCGACGGCAGCCCGCGCCGGATCGACAAGGCCTATTCGTGGGAGGCGCCGCTCGCCGCCCACGGGCTAATGCATATGGTGATCAGCAACGCGTGGCGCGGCGATCCCTACCCGATCGATACGCTGTTCATGTTCATGGCCAACATGGCGTGGAACTCGGCGATGAACACCAGCGACACCATCGCCATGCTGACCGACAAGGACGATGAATCGGGCGACTACAAGATCCCGCGCATCATCTATGCCGACAGCTATTTTTCGGAGATGGTGTCCTACGCCGATCTGGTCCTGCCCGACACCACCTATCTCGAACGCTGGGACTGCATCTCCTTGCTCGACCGGCCGATCAGCGACCCCGACGGTCCGGCCGACGCGATCCGCCAGCCGGTGATCAAGCCCGACCGCGACGTGCGCCCGTTCCAGGACGTGCTGATCGAGCTCGGCGCGCGGCTCGGCCTGCCCGGGCTGGTCAACGAAGACGGCAGCCCGACCTACCCCGGCGGCTATACCGATTACATCATCAACCATGAGCGCAAGCCCGGCATCGGCATGCTCGCGGGATGGCGTGGCGGCGGCGAGTTGGAGGGACGCGGACCGGCCAATCCCAAGCAGCTCGAGACCTACGTCGAGAATCAGTGTTTCTGGCAGCAAGAGCTGCCGGAGCACCAGCGCTACTACAAGAACGTCAACCGCGACTATATCGGCTACGCGGTCGAGATGGGCTTCATCGACCGCAACGAGCCGATCCTGATCCAGCTTTACAGCGAAGTGATGCAGAAATTCCGCCTCGCCGCACGCGGCCTCGGACCGGTGCAGACGCCGGCGGCTCACCGCGCGCGGATCGAGACCTATTTCGATCCGATGCCGTTCTGGTATCCACCGTTCGAGGATGCGACCAACGACGAAACCGAATTCCCGCTCCACGCGGTCACCCAACGGCCGATGGCGATGTACCATTCCTGGGGATCGCAAAATGCGTGGCTGCGACAGATCCACGGCAGCAACCCGCTCTATGTGTCCCGTGAGCTGGCCCGGGCACTGGCACTGGAAAACGGCGATTGGGTCTGGGTCAGTAGCCGTCACAGCAGGATCAAGGCGCCGGTCCGCGTGATGGCCGGCCTCAATGCCGACACGGTGTGGACGTGGAACGCGATCGGCAAGCGCGCCGGGGCATGGAACCTGACAGCCGATTCGCCGGAATCGCGGCAAGGCTTTCTGCTCAACCACCTGATTGACGAATTGTTGCCGGCGCGCGATGGCGGCTACCGCTATTCCTGTTCCGACCCGGTCACCGGCCAGGCGGCATGGTATGACCTGAGAGTGAAGGTCGAGAAGACGACCGAACAGGAGGCCGGCGAGTCGTGGCCGCAATTCAAGGCGTTGAACCCGCCGCCCTCGCTCGCAGTGCCGCCCGCGGAACTGAGTTATGGTCTTCGCTTCAAGACCGGCCGCCGAGACGCGCCATGACCAGCCTGCCGAAAAGCCCGCCGCCGAAACGGCTTGGTTTGGTCATCGACCTCGACGTTTGCGTCGGTTGCCATGCCTGCGTCGTCAATTGCAAGGAATGGAATACCGGCGGCTACCCGGCGCCGCTGTCCGACCAATCGCCCTATGGCGCTGGGGCGAGCGGGAGCTGGCTCAACCGCGTCCACGGCTTCGACGTCGGTGACGGCGACAGCGGCCGCACCGTCCACTTCCCGAAATCGTGCCTGCACTGCGAAAACGCGGCTTGCGTTACCGTGTGCCCGACGGGGGCGTCTTATAAGCGAGAGGCCGATGGCATCGTCCTGGTCGACGAGGACCGCTGCATCGGCTGCGGGCTCTGCGCCTGGGCCTGCCCCTATGGCGCGCGCGAGCTCGACGGCGAGTCACGGGTGATGAAAAAGTGCACGCTCTGCATCGACCGCATCTACAACGAGAACCTCGAGGAAATCGATCGGGTGCCGGCCTGCGTCGCCACCTGCCCGACCTCGGCGCGGTCCTTCGGCGACCTCGCCGATCCCGAATCGGAGGTCGCGAAAAAGGTCGCCGAGCGTGGCGGCTACGACCTCATGCCCGAAATGGGGTATGGCCCGACCAACAAATATCTGCCGCCGCGGCCGCGCAAGACCGAGGCCGGTGCGACCGGCGCGCCAGCCGCGCTCGAGACCGCGGCACCGGACGGCGGCTTCCTCGGCTGGCTCGACGCCGTGCTATCGCGCTGAGTCCGAGACCGTGCACCCCGCCGCTTCAGTAATCCTTTTCACCACCGCGTCCGGTGCCGGCTATGGCCTGCTCGCCCTGCTCGGTTTGCTCGCGCCGATCGGCGCCGTGCCGTCCGGTTCCTGGTTCGGGTTCACGGCGCTCGGCCTGTCGCTCGGATTGATCACGCTCGGCCTGCTGTCGTCGACCTTCCACCTCGGCCATCGGGAGCGCGCCTGGCGGGCGATGTCGCAATGGCGCTCGTCGTGGCTGTCGCGCGAAGGCGTGAGCGCGCTGGCGACCTATCTTCCGGCGGGGCTGTTCGGAATCGTCTGGATCTTCTTCGGCGCGGTGTCCGGGTTCCTCGGCGTGCTCGCCGCGATCGGCGGCGCCGTGACCGTCTACTGCACCGGCATGATCTACCGCAGCCTCAAGCCCATCCGCCGCTGGCACAATCCGCTGGTCGTGCCGGTCTATCTCGCCTTCGCCTTGATGACCGGCGCCTTGTGGTTGAACGTCCTGGCCCGTTTGTTCGGCGAAGGCAGCAGTTTGCTCAGCCTGATCGTCCTGCTGTCGATCGTCCTCGCTTGGGCCCTCAAGGTCCGCTATTGGCGGGCGGTTGACAACGCCACCGGCGAGAGCACGCCGGGAACCGCGACCGGCCTCGGCCGCTTCGGCGAGGTCCGCCTGCTCGATCCCCCGCACACCCAGGAGAACTACCTGATGCGCGAAATGGGGTTTCAGGTGGCGCGGAAGCACAGCGAGAAACTGCGGCATTTGGCGTTGGGAATCGGTTTCTTCATCCCGGTCGTCTTCGCCTTCATGCTGGTTTTCGTCGGCGGCGGATACGGCGCCTTCCTGGCCCTGGTCACCGCGATCGGCGGGTCTATCGGCGTGGTGATCGAGCGCTGGCTGTTTTTCGCCGAAGCCAAGCACACCGTAACCCTTTACTACGGCGAACAGGCGGCCTAGGGCACCTTCCGCGGGCGGGTCGATCAGAAGGTGATCGACAGGTCGGCCGCCGTCCGACTCGCGGCCGGAACCTCGACCTCACCGATCACGCAACTCTCGCGAATTGCTTAGCCCCGGCCTCGAGTCTTGGTCTTGTTCGGCTTGGCGTTCTTCTCGACGAACTCGATGATCTTGCCGGCAACGTCGATACCGGTGGCGTTCTCAAGACCTTCCAATCCCGGCGTCGAATTCACCTCCATGACGACCGGCCCGTGGTTCGACCGCAGCATGTCGACGCCACAGACATTGAGTCCCATGATGTTGGCCGCACGGACCGCGGTCGAGCGTTCCTCGGGCGTGATCCGTACCTTCTCGGCGTGGCCGCCGCGATGGAGGTTGGATCGGAAATCGCCCTCCGCGCCGGTCCGCATCATCGACGCCACGACCTTGTCGCCGACGACCAGGCAGCGGAGGTCCTGGCTGCCCGCTTCCTTGATGAATTCCTGCACCAGGATATTGGCTTTCAGTCCGCCGAAGGCCTGGATCATGCTCTTCGCCGCCGCCGGCGTCTCGCCGAGCACGACGCCGATGCCTTGGGTCCCTTCGAGCAGTTTAATGATCACCGGCGCGCCGCCGAGCATTTCGAGTATGTCGTCGGCTTGGCTGGTGCGATGGGCGAAGACGCTGACCGGCAAACCGATGCCTTTCCGCGCTAGCAGCTGGAGGCTGCGCAGCTTGTCACGCGATCGGGTGATGGCAACCGATTCGTTGAGCGGATAGACGCCCATGACCTCGAACTGGCGCAGGACCGCCGTACCGAAGAACGTGACCGAGGCGCCGATGCGTGGAATCACCGCGTCGAAGCCGGTGAGCTTCTCGCCCCTGTAGCGCATCTCCGGCCGGTGCGACGCCACGTTGATATAGACCCGCAGGGTGTCGATGACGTGGATGTCATGTCCGCGCTGCTCCGCCGCCTCGATCAGCCGCCGGTGCGAATAGAGGTCCGGGTTGCGCGCCATCAATGCAATCTTCATTCGGTCTTCTCCCTGCTTTTCATCCGCCCGGAGGGGCCGCTGGTGGAGGCGAATTTATAGGACGAGCCCGGATCGACGATGAAACGCTTGCGCAGTGCCTGCCGGCCGAGGAGCATACGGAAACCCATCGGGTCGCGATTGGTCAGGGTGATCTCGATCGGCCATTGATGGTCGCCGACGCGGATCAAGGTCTCGACCACGTAGCGGCGTTCCCGCGCACCGTTCGAGCTGGTTACCAGGCGCTCGCCGATGAGCGGCGCTTCGCACAGGATCTCGGGCCGTCGCCGGTGCTGGACCGGATGAAGATAAAAGCGGGCAAAGCGCTGGCCGCCGCGCCGGAATGTCTTGATCCGATAAGCATGCAACGCCGACGTCCGGGCACCGGTATCGATCTTGACCTTGATCCGGTCGACTCCGAGGGCGGGCAATGCAACCCACTCGCGCCATCCGATGATGAGCCTATCGCGTTTGGTTCGGACCATATCAAGCGATATCCGCAGGGTGACCGGAAAACCCGATCAAACGTGTCCAACCGCTATGTCGCGGTGCATGAGCGATTCTTCGCTGACCCGGCGATAGCTCTGAAAGGTGCGTTGCCCGAGGACGACGAAGAAGGTTTCCAGATCGATCAACACGAAACCGAGTTCGAAGAGTTCTTCTGTAATTTGCCGCACCAAACGTCCGGGCACACGCTTGCGGCCGGTCAGTACCCGCATGTATTTCATCGATATGCGATAGCGGCCGCGATCCCGGCCGCCGAACCGCCGCTCGTATAGTTTCGCCAATTCGGTCGCGATCTGCCGCGCCGATGCTCGATCCGCCATGGCAACACCGATAACCGCTCCTCTATGAATTGTCGATCAATTAATTTTACCTATATAGAATAAATTTTTGGCTATACAGACTAAAATTTACACAAGAAGCGTGCGGGCGGGCCCCCAACCGAGGCTCGCCGGCGCCATCGTCCCGATCGCAAACAAATGGCCGCCATTGCAGGAGGCTCGGATAAACTGTGCACGCACTTTTTGCAATTTGGCACTTTCCGGGTCGTGCGTTGGAATTACCATGACCGACGGCGGATTATTCCGAGCTCGGACCGGCGCGCCAGCAGCCCCCGGGCGGGTCGAGGCGGATCATATGGATCACGCCATAGCTGTCGCCGGCGACCACTGGCAGGAGAAACTTCATGACGACATCCTTCGACGTAGCCGAGACCGGGGCCGGCCTGCCCGTCGATTGGTCGCGGCAATCGATCATCGACCGCAGAGAAAAGTATTATGCGGCGTCGCAGCGCGCGTTCGTGCCCTATCGCGAACCGCTGATCATAAAACGCGGACAGGGCCAATACGTCTGGGACGAGAACGACAAGAAGTACCTCGACCTTCTCGGCATGAATTTGTGCATCAGCGTCGGCCACTGCCATCCCGCGATCGTCGCGGCCGTGTGCCGGCAGGCGGAGACGCTGCAGCACTGCACGACGATGTTCTATCACCCGGTGCCGGCCCATTTCGCCGAGGAGCTGGCGGCGAAGTTTCCGGCCGGCGAGGACTGGGTCGTCCATTTCACCAACAGCGGGACCGAGGCGATCGATCTTGCCCTCCTGATGGCGCGGAGCTTCACCGGGAACACCAACTTCCTGGCCCTCGCCAACGGTTATCACGGCGCCACATTCGGTGCCCAATCGCTGACCGGGATCGCCGGGTTCCGGCATAACGTCCCGCTGCTGGGCGACATCCACCACGTCGCCAACCCGGACCAATACCGCGGCGTCTTCGGCGCCGGTGTGGAGCCCTATTTGACGGCGATCGACGACACCATCGCGACCGCGACCTCGGGCAAACTCGCCGGCATCATCATCGAACCGGTGCAGGGCTATGGCGGCATTGTGCCGATGCCGTCAGGCTATATCAAAGGGGCGGCGGAACGGGTCCGCGAGGCCGGCGGGCTGCTCGTCATCGATGAGGTGCAGTCCGGCTTCGGCCGCACCGGCGACCACTTCTGGGGCTTCGAAGCCGACGGCGTCGTTCCCGATATCGTCGTCGCCGCCAAGGGCATCGGCAACGGCATACCACTGGGCGCGGTCGTCGCCAAACGCGCCGTCGGCGAAGCGCTCGCCGGCAAGTTCTACTTCAACACCTACGGCGCGAATCCAATTGCCTGCGCTGCCGGGCGCGCCGTCCTCAAGGTCATCGAGGACGAGGGCCTGCAACGGAACGCGGTCGAGACCGGCGGCGAGATGTTGGCGGTGCTGCGCGCGCTCCAGCAAAAATACGAGATCGTCGGCGACGTGCGCGGACGCGGATTGATGATGGCGATCGAACTGGTCAAGGATCGATCATCGAAGACTCCGGCGCCGGAGGAAACCGCCCGAGCCTACGAGACGATGCGCGATCAGGGTGTCGTCTGCAGCAAGTCGGGGATGCACAAGAACGTCCTGCGCATGGTCCCGCCGATGTGCATCGCGCCGGGCGACGTCGGCTTCTTCGCCGACGTGCTGGAGAGTAGTTTCAACCAGCAATTCGGCGCATAGGAACCGGGCCGGTGCCGCATTCGAAATTCCTTCCCGAGCGCATGGGCACCGCAATCGTCGAGCCCACGGGCCGCTTCACCGCCGGCAGCTTTCAGTCGTTCACCCTGACCTACACGGCGGGTTATTTCGGCATCGACGACACCGGCAGCATCAAGGTGGTCCACCGCTTCGCCAGCGACATGGGGCGCCCCCAGTTCGACGATCCTGCGGGCGCGAATTATACCACCGTCGAGGCCTCCAACGGCGCCGCGCTCGATGTCCGTTACGACCCGAAGATGAACATTCGGCCGTGGGACAAGACCCTCTATATCAAGGTCGTCCGGGGTTTCCTCCGCGAGGGCGACCGAATCGTCGTCCGTTTCGGCGACCGCCGGTCCGGGTCCCCGGGCATGCGCATCCAGACATTCTGCGAGGACAGCTTCGAGTTCCGCGTCCTGGTCGACGCCATCGCGACCTACAACTATGTCGAACTGCCCGAACAGCCGTCGATCGCCATCGTCCCCGGCCCGCCGGTGCGCTGGAAGGCGGTGCTGCCGACCGGTGCCCGGCGGGGCGAGCCGTTCTCTCTCAAGCTCAAGGGCGAGGATGCGTGGGGCAACCCCAGCGATCTCTGCAACCGGGTCTTCGGGCTGCGCGCGAGCCGATCCGTCGACGGCATCCCCGGCTCGATCCGCTTCGAGCCGGGATCGTTCGCCGCCACCTACGACGGCCTCCGCGTCGACGAACCGGGCGACCTCACCATCGACCTCATCGACGAGCAGGGAGATGTCGCGGCGACCTCCAATCCCCTCCGCGTCACGGCCGACCCCCTGTTGCTGCCCTACTGGGGCGATCTCCACGGCCAATCGGAAGAGACCATCGGCACCAACTCCGCCCGCGATTTTTTCCTGTTCGCTCGCGACCGGGCGTTTCTCGATGCCTGCAGCCACCAGGGCAACGATTTCCAGATCACTTCCGAGTTTTGGCACCATCTCAACGACCTCAGCCGCGAATTCAACGAGGACCGGCGTTTCATCGTCTTTCCGGGCTACGAATGGTCCGGCAATACGGGCCTGGGCGGCGACCGCAACGTCCTCTACATGGAGGAAGGCCGCGGCCTCTACCGTTCTTCCCATGCTCTGGTCGACGATTTGTCCGACATCGAGAGCGACGCCAACTCGGCGGCCGATCTGTTCACTGTCCTCAAGAGCGAGGATTGCGTCGTCTTCGCCCATGTCGGCGGCCGCTATGCCGACATCGAGATGGCCCACGATGTCCGTTTGGAACGTTCGGTCGAGGTCCATTCGGCCTGGGGCACATTCGAATGGCTGATCGAGGACGCGCTCGACCACGGCTATCGTGTCGGCATCGTCGCCAATTCGGACGGCCACAAGGGCCGTCCCGGGGCGAGCCATCCCGGCGCCACCAAGTTTGGTGCCTATGGCGGACTGACCTGCTTGCTGGCCGCCGAATTGACCCGGCCTGCCTTGATGGACGCGTTACGCCGCCGGCACCATTATGCGACGACCGGCTGCCGCATGGTCCTCGACGTGCAGGCACGGTTCGAAAATCCGGCGGATTTGTACGACGACGACCCCAACCTGGGGCCGGCAGGGAGCAGCCCGGTCCGCGCGGCGATGATGGGGGACATCCTTCGGAGTCGCGACGACAGCGTCGAGTTCACCCTCGACGCGCTCGCGGCGGCGCCGATCGAACGGATTGAGTTGCGCAACGGGCTCGAGATCTTCGAAACGATTCGCCCTTACGCGTTGTCCGACCTCGGCAACCGCATTCGCGTGGTCTGGGAGGGGTCGGAATATCGCGGCCGCGGGCGGGAGACGATCTGGGACGGCGGCGCGACGCTCACCGGCAACACATTCACCAAGATCAGCCCGATCAATTACTACAATCTCGACAAGAAATTGGACCTCCAAGCTGCGGACCGGGTCTCCTGGACGGCGCTGACGACCGGCGGGCACGGCGGCTTCGACGCCTGGCTCGCCGAGCTCGACACAGGCGTGCTGCGCATCGAGACCGGACCCGTCAGCGCGGAAATCGACGTGGCCCAGATCGGCGGCGACGATCTGGTCTTCGAAAATGGCGGCATCCGGCGCCGCATTCGCGTCTTTCGCCTGCCCGATCAGAACGACCATCGCGGCCTGATTTTCGAGCGCCGTATCCCGCTCGCCGGCGATCGGGATAACGCGCTTTACGTCTGCCTGACCCTGGAGGACGGGCATCAAATTTGGTCGAGCCCGATCTACATCTTCCGCTAACGCGCGGCCCTATCCTTGGCGGCATCGGTTTGGTGATTCGATTATGGGGACCCTTCATACACACCGAGAGATGTCAGTTTCTCGAGAAGCGCTTCCACGGCAATCGCGTGTCCCAAGGCGTTCGGGTGCAGCATGTCGTCTGCGAAAAGCTTGAAATCGATGGGCGTTGCAAGAATGGAACGGCTACGGCCGTCGTTTCCTCGTGCTATTGGCGAGGGCGAAAGTATCGAGGTACGATTGCGGCAATCCGGCGCCTATCAGGGGACGGTGCGGGACTCGCGCCGTGTCGCCCGCAGGGGCCCGTTGGTCCCGGCAATCAGCGCCGTTCCAACTACAGCATGGAGCAAGAAAACGATGCGAATCCTATAGGTCATCGTCGTTTCGATCTTTTCCCTCGCGTTGGGCGCACATCAATCGCAGGCTCAACAATTTGACGTCATTGGGACATGGGCGGGTGGGGCAACGATCCTGCTGGAGTCGGACGGCAAGATCGTAAAGGTGCCGAGATTGATGTCGATGGTGATCGAAAACGTCGATGGTCCGCTGTTGCTTGGATATCGCACGTGGCAGGCGATAACGGACGATCCGGGCAACGTCGCCGGCGTGGATGTGCTCAGCGCCAGGGAGCCTTTTATCGGCGCAATCGACTCGGACGGCGTGACCCTTCGCTTTGTCGAGACCGACGACCCCGGCATCTTGTTCGGCGAGTTGCTTGGACCCAACGAACTCGAGATAACCTATATGGAAGCCTATCCGCACGCCGTCGTCTTCACGACGGTCTTGCGCCGCGAGACCGACTGACAGGCTCTCTTCGCCGGTCCGGGTATCGTCCACCGGGCCCATCATGTGAAACCCCGCAACTGGGCGAAAGGCGGAAGAGATGACGGCATTCGGGTTCGGTATCGTCGGCACGGGCATGGTCGCCAAGGCAATTGCCGACGCCATCCAAGCAGCCGCCAACGCCCGGCTCGCCGCCGTCTCCAGCCGGTCGCAAGCGACGGCCGAGGCGTTCGCCGCCGGACGGCCCGGCACCGAGGCCGTCGAAGGCCGCGCGGCCCTGCTGGCCCGGGACGATGTCGATGCGGTCTATGTCGCGATACCGACCGCCGCGAAGGAAGAGGCAGCGCTGGCGGCGATCGCCGCGGGCAAGCATGTCCTTGTCGACAAGCCCTTTGTCGACGCCCAATCGGTCGACCGTATCGCGCGCGCGGCAGCGGCGGCCAACCTGGTCTTCATGGATGCGACACATTTCGTCCATCACCCGCGCCGGGCCGCCGTCAGGGCCACCCTGGCGGAGCGCGTCGGCAAGCCGCGTGTCATGCACAGCGTCTTCTACACCGGTCTGAAAGACCGCTCGAACATTCGCTACGACCCGGCCAGGGAGCCGATGGGCGCTTTGGGCGACCTCGGTTGGTATTGCACGCGGGCCATGGTCGAGTACCTGCGGCCGCGAGGCGCGGTGGCGCAGGCCGAAGCCGTCTGCCAGCGCGATCCGGAGACCCACGCGGTCACGCAGGTCAGCGGGCTGCTCGCCTTCGAAAGCGGCGAGAATGCGACCTTCGGCGCCGGCTTCGAGAGCGGGACCACGGTCAACGAGTTGGGCCTTGTCGGCGACAAGGGTGTCATCGTACTGGACGACTTCGCGATGAATTGGACCAACAGCTTCGGCTTCCAAGCGGCCGAGGTTCCGACCGGCTACGTCCATCGCAGCGGATCGATGACGCCTGACGACTTCACCTTCGTCGAGACCCCCTCCGGGACGCCGCAACAGGTCTTGATGATCCAGAACTTTGCAGATTTGGCGACATCCGGCGACCGCGAAACGCGCGTCGCATATGCCAAGGCGGCCGCGACCACGCAGCATTACCTCGATGCGGTGTGGGCGAAGATCGCCGGACGCTGATCCCGGGCTCGCCGCACCCCATCAACGCCTCGAGTAGACGATGACGGGACGATTTCGGCAAGTTCACCGCATGACTATGCGTCGACCGCCCGTCGCCGGCCGAAGCAGAAAAAACGCCGCCGCGCGCCTGTCGTTGGTCTCCTTACGGAAAAAGACCCCGTTGAACCCATCCTCTCCCCGGCGCTTGCATCATCGCGGAGCCGCCGCCTAAGATCACGAACCAGATGAACCAGAGCCTCGATCTGTCATCCGGACACGGGTCTCGGATCATGGGGCGGCGGAAACGGGAGGATAGAATGGGTATCACAAGGTCCACGGCACTTGCGCTCCTCGGGACAGGCGCGCTTCTTGCGTTGTCGTCGCAAGACGCGGGCGCTGCAGGCGCCAAGCCCCAGTTCTTCGCCGGCCCCGCCGTGAAACAAGCCACGACCGCGTTGCGGCTCGCGGCCTATAGCTACGATGTTTACCAGATCCAGCGCGGGCTGAATGAGCTCGGCTATGACGCCGGTCCGTCCGACGGTCTGATGGGCGCGCGGACCGGCAACGCAATCCGCGCCTATCAGCGCGACAATGGCCTGCTGGTCACCGGCTCGCCGAGCCCGTCCCTGGTCGCCCACATCCAGGACACCCAGCGGCAACGGGCCGCGGCGCAGCAGCAGCAGCAGCAACAACAAGCGGCACCGCAGCCGACTCCACAGCCGGCGCCGCAACCGGAGGTGACGAGCGCGGAGCGTCAGGTCGTGCTCGACATTCAGGCCGGTCTGCGCCGTCTCGGCTACAGCGTCCCGGTCGTATCCGGCGACATGGACGACAGCACCCGTGAGGCGATCCGCGCCTATCAGCGCGACAACAATCTCTTGGTCGACGGCCGCGCCAGCCCGGAAATCGCGGCCCACATCCAGCAGAAGAGCAGCCAGACGGCCTCGCTGACCAGCCGTGAAACGGTGATGGACGTGCAAAAGGCCTTGGCCGCCCGCGGCTACAATCCGGGACCGGCGGACGGCGCCATGGGCACCGCCACGCGCAACGCGATCCGCACCTACCAGGTCGATGCCGGCATGACGGTGGATGGCCGCATATCCCAGGATCTGCTCGAACGCCTCGGTATCGCGACCGCCGCGACAACAACCGCCGCCCCGACAACCGCCGAGCCGACGACGGCCGAGCCGAGCGCCGAACCCGGAACCGCGACAACCGTCGAGATCGAACCCGAGACCGCCACGCCGGAGGCGCCGGCCTATCGGTTCGCGTTGCAGGATGCCTTTGCCGACGGCAATTACACTAGCGGTCCGCGATGGACCGTCCAGGCCGGCAAGTTCGACGTCACGCCGGCGGGCGCGCTGACCAGCACCGTCACCGTCCAGGCGCCATCGACCGAAAAAGCCGGCGAGCAGCTTGTCAAAGGCCTCCTCGGACAGGCACTTGGCGTCAACCTGCAGGCTCCACAGGACGTCGCCGCGATCTCCAGCGGGGCGCAGGTGGGCAACCAATTCCGGATCCGGATGACGCTGTCGGGCAGTGGGCAGCCGGGCGTGTTCAGCGTCGGGCCTTTTGCCGGCAACAATGTCGGGTTGGGCTATCGTCTCGAGAGCAACGCGAGCCAGCCGCGCACCCTGCGTCTCATTGCCGCCACCCAAAACGGCGCCTCGGTTATCGCTAGCGCTAATCCGATCACCGCTCTTCAGGATGGAAACATGCACGAAATCCTGTGGGAACGCGATGCCGAGGGATTGATGAAGGTCGCCATCGACGGTGCGCTCGTTCTCGAGACTCGCGACAATAGCCAGCAAGGCGGTTTCGACGGCATATCGCTGATCAACAACGGCGGCACCTGGAGCGTGGGCGAAATCGCCGTCGAGACGGTGCCATAGATCGATCCGAATCCAGTCCGCGACGACTCTGTGCGGAATCGAGGGCGACGTCATCGCCAACCAGAATATCGGAACTTAGATCATGTCGGCACTTCTCAACCGGGTGGCAAAGTATACGTCGGAACGCGAGTTCGAGTTGTTACGTCCGGTCCTGTCCAAGGGTCTCAAGGACATGGACAAGGCAACCCTGAAAAGACGCATCGGTATCCTGCGGCGGTATGCGGACAAGGCACGTGAGAAAGCGATCGCGGAGGCCCGCAAGGGAGAGTCGGGAGAGCTGTCGAGACGAAAGGCGGAGATCTTTCGTGAGGCGCTGCGGCGGGGCGAGCGCCGCCTGCTCGATATCGAAGTCAAGGAAGCGCGCCAACGGCACAGGGCCGCGGCGCGGTCCGCGCTCGAGAAAAAGTCCGCCGGCAAGACCGGCAAGCGGCCCCGTCCCGGTAGGACCGCGAGCCGAGGAATTGCGTCAAAACCGAGGACCAGCCCCGTGCCCCGATTGACCGCGGGACGCGAGAAGGGACACGTTCTCGCGGTTCAGCGCAGGAGCCAGGCGAAACGCGACAAAAGATAGTCCGCGGCAACAGATTTCGGGATGTCGGCCGCCCCGCCGTTGCGACACGCGCCCGACGGCTTACCGCCCGATCTCCTTGCGGAAGAAGACGCGGTTGAATCCGTCCTCTTCCCGGCGGCCGGTTTCGCGGTAGCCGAGGCGCCGGTAGTAATCGAGGTTCTCGGTCATCTTCTCGTTGGTATAGAGCTCGATCGCGGCCAAGCCTTCGCGCTCGGCCGCGTCCTCGACGTGCCGAACCAAGATCGTTCCGATGCCTTCGCCCTGACGGTTGGGAAACACCGCGACGTTCTCAAGATGAAGGTGATCGCCGCGCCGATAAAAGATGACGAACCCGGCGAGCCCGTGGTCGTCGGTCGCAACCCAGACATGGCCGTCCTCGATCAGCCGCGCAAAGTCGGCGACCATCGGCGCCGGCTCGCGGCCGATGTGGGCGACGTACTTCTCGTAGGCCGCGCGCGCGCAGCGCTCGATATCGCGGAGATGGGCTCGATCGGCTTGCGCGATCCTCATGGCAGGGGCGGCTTTCGAGCGCAATCGCCGGTCCACTCAGCACGCATCATTTCGACTTCCCCGTCGGCGAGGCCAACCAGAGGCCACAGTGCGAGTCTCGAAAAGACTATCGGCGGCGTGGGGCCGAGGCCAAGGGCCAGTTCCTGACCTTCGCCAATGCCAACGCTCAGCCGGCCGCCGCGGTTTGCTGGTGAATAAGCTCGCAAAGCAGGCGGATCCCGGGTTCGATATGTTCGAGATCGATCGACGAGAAGCCAAGGCGGAAATAGTTGCGCGGCGCCCGAGCCGCCTCGAAATAAATGCCTCCGGGCTCGATAATAATGCCGACCTCGCGCGCCGCGTCAGCCAGTTTTTCGGCATCCAGCCCGCGCGGCCCGCGTACCCAGTAGCTGGTGCCGCCGAAGGTCGGGACCTGGCTGGCCTGGGGCAAATATTTGGCCAGCGTCCGGCCCATCTCCTCGCACCGTGACCGGTAGGCGCGATGCAAACGATGGATCAGGGCGTCGTGGTGACCGAGCGAGAGAAACAACGCCGTCGTCCGCTGGTTGTTGGTCGGCGCGTGCCGCACCATAAGCCGTCGCAGGGCCCTGGCCTCGGCAAGCAGGGCGGTCGGAGCGACCAGATAGCCGAGACGCAAGCCGGGAAATATCGTCTTCGACAGACTGCCGACATAGATCACCCGGTCCTCGCGATCGAGCGACTTCAGCGCCGGCGTCGGCTCGCTCACATAATTGGTCTCGAACTCGTAATCGTCCTCGATGATGAGGAAGTCCTCGGCCGCCGCCTTTTCGAGCAAGGCCTGTCGCCGTTCCAGCGGCATCGTCACGGTGGTCGGGAATTGATGGCTCGGCGTGACATAGACGTAGTCGCAGGAATCGAGCCGTTCGTCGACGACGATGCCGCCGTCATCGACCGGGATCGCCCGTACATGATCGGTCTTCAGCCGGAATATGTTGCGTACATCCGGATAGCCGGGGTCCTCGATCGCGACCTCGGTCCGCGGGCTGACCAACAGGCTGGCGAGGAGGTAAAGCGCATGTTGCGCGCCGAGGGTGATCAGAATTTCATCGGCCTGCGCTGAAATGCCGCGGCGCGGCAGTAGTCGGGTGCGGACCTGGCCAACCAGCATCGGGTCGTCGCGGCCGTGGGTATCGTTGGTCCAGGCCTCCATTTCGCGGCGCCCCAAAGCCTGCCGCGAGCACTCGCGCCAGGCCGCCAGCGGGAACAGGCTTTGATCGACCTGGCCATAGATGAAGGGATAGGGGTAAGACAGCCAATCCAAAGGTTTGACGATATTGGCTTGGCCGCTGGGCTGGACCTGCAGGCGACGCCGCCAATCGGGCGCCCGGCGCGCCGCGCCGCGCTCCTCATCCTGGGGCGCGGTCCGGCCCTCGAGGATTTCGGGATTGACGTAGAACCCGCTGCGCTCGCGGGCCATGAGATAGCCGTCGTCGACGAGCCCCTGATAGGCCAAAACGACGGTATTGCGCGATACCCCCAGACCTTTGGCCAACTTCCGACTCGACGGCAACGGCTGCCCCGACTGGAGTTGGCCGTTGAGGATTGCGGCGACCATCATTTCGCGGATCTGCACCTGAATGCTGACATTCTTCACCCGCTGCAGGTGAAACAACGTGTCACGCATCAGTTTGGCCCCATGCGTTGAATCGAATTGGCCCTAGAATGGGTCCAAAATCGAGCCTACGCTGTTCGCTACCCGGGCACAAGTGGCCCTGATCCACTGATTCCTGGGGTGGCGACGTGACATCGGCCCGTTCCATGAGGTCGGCGCCCGCGCCGATTTTCAGGTCGGAGGCAAGATTCATGCAATTCATGACCAATACGCTCGAACACCATTGGATGCCGTTTACCGCAAACCGGGACTTCAAGGCCGATCCCCGGCTGCTGGTGCGCGGCGAAGGTGTCTATTATTGGAATCACAAGGCGGAAAAACTGATCGACGGCTCGTCGGGGCTGTTCTGCTGCGCCGCCGGCCACGGGCGGGTCGAGATCGCCGATGCGGTCTCGCAGCAATTGCGCGAAATGGATTATTCGCCACCGTTCCAGGTCGGCAGCCCGATCGCCTTCGAACTCGCCAGCCGCGTCGCCGCGCTGACGCCCGAGGGGTTGAACCGGATCTTCTTCGTCAATTCCGGTTCCGAATCGATCGATTCGGCGATCAAGATCGCGCTCGCCTATCATGTCGCCCGCGGCCAGGGCCAGCGCACCCGGTTCGTCTCTCGCGAGCGGTCCTATCACGGCGTCAATATCGGCGGCGTCTCCCTCGCGGGGATGGTTAAGAACCGCCAGGCGTTCGGGGCCGTCATGCCGGGCGTAACGCATATGCGCCACACCTGGCTGGCGGAGAATCGCTTCACCCGCGGCCAGCCGGACGAAGGCGCCTACCTTGCCGACGATCTCCAGCGGGCAGTCGACACCTATGGCGGCGATACGATCGCGGCTTGCTTCGTCGAGCCGATCGCCGGGTCGACCGGGGTCCTGGTCCCGCCGAAAGGATATCTCGAGCGGTTGCGCGAGATTTGCGACGCCAACGGCATCCTGCTGGTGTTCGACGAAGTCATCTGCGGCTTCGGTCGCACCGGCAAGGCCTTCGGGGCGGACAGCTTCGGGGTAACGCCGGACATCATGACCATGGCCAAGGCGTTGACCAACGGTGCCCAACCGATGGGCGCCGTCGCCGTCGACGAGAGAATCCACGACACCATCGTCGACGCCGCCCCGCCCGGCGCTGTCGAGCTGTTTCACGGCTACACCTATTCCGCCCATCCCGCGGCCTGCGCGGCCGGCCTCGCGACGCTCGACATCTATGCCAAAGAGCGATTGTTCGACCGCGCCGCCGAATTGTCGGACTACTTCCTCGACGCTGTGTTCGCGCTGCAGGACATACCGCTCGTCGCCGACATCCGCGGCTACGGCATGCTGGCGGGCATCGACGTCATGCCGGGCGACGCGCCGGGGGCACGCGGAACCGACGTCAACAAACGGCTGTTCGCCGCCGGCCTCCATGTCAAGTTCACCGGCGACTCGGGAATTGTCGCGCCGCCGCTGATCGCCGAGCGCGAGCACATCGATGAGATCTGCGGCAAACTGCGGGACGTGCTGTCGTCCTATTAGCCGAATCGACGGAAAAGGAGAGGTATCGCTTCAAAAAATAGAATCCTGTAGAACAACCAAACAAATGATGCGGCGACGTCATCGACTTCGATGTCGTATTGTGGTGTTTCCATCATCACATCCGCGCGCACGAGAACATCAGAGGAGGAAACCCAATGCAGAAATTCGTCACCAATTCGGTCGCCGCGCTGGCCATGCTGGGGCTCGCCGCCGGCGTCTCCGGGACGGCCTTGGCCGCCGACAACGAAGTCACGATCGGCTACCAGCAGATCTACAACCCCTGGAAAGTCGCCATCGCCGCCGGCGAGTTCGAAAAGGCGACCGGCTACAAGATCAACTGGCGGGGCTTCGATTCCGGATCGAAGGTCATCACCGCCATGGCCTCCGGCGACGTTCACATCGCCCTCGCCGGTTCGAGCCCAATCGCCGCCGGCGTCAGTCGCGGCTTGCCGATCCAACTGTTCTGGATCACCGAGGATATCGCCGCCGCCGAGGCATTGGTGGTGCGCAACGGTTCCGGAATTAATTCGCCGCAGGACCTCAAGGGTAAGAAGCTTGGCGTACCATTCGTCTCGACGACACATTTCCACACCCTGTTCGCCCTCGAGCAATTCGGCATCGAGCCGGAAGAGGTCAAGGTCCTCAACATGCAACCCAACGCCATCGCCGCGGCCTGGGAACGCGGCGATATCGATGCGGCGTTCATCTGGGATCCGGCGCTGGGCCGGATCAAGAACACCGGCAAGGTGCTGGTCACCTCGGGCCTGCTCAGCAGCTGGGGCAAGGCGACCTTCGACGGCCTCGTCGTCAACACGGACTTCGCCGCCGAAAATGCCGACTTCATGGTCAATTTCGTCAAGACCATTGCCGCTGCGGATGCCGCCTATCGCGACAACGCCGCAGCGTGGACCCCGGACTCGGACGCGGTCAAGGCGATCGTCAAGATGATCGGCGGCAACGCCGAGGATGTCCCGCTGGTGCTGGCGCTTTACGACTTCCCGACACTCGAGGCGCAGGCTTCCGACCTATGGCTCGGCGGCGGAGCCAATGGCGGCGCCGCGCAGGCGCTCTACCACACCTCGGTGTTCCTCAAGGACGAGGGCAAGATCGACGCCCTGTTGCCGGACTACGGCGCGACGGTTACCGATGAGTGGGTGAAAAAAGCCCTCGGGATGTAGCCAACCCGAAGACGGATTGGGGCCCGGCTGGAAACGGCCGGGCCCTTTTTCTTTGTGCAACAACTAAAGCGATCCTGCCCATGGTTGCCGTTGCCGGTTAACGGTGACACTATTTCGTCAACAAGGGAGGGGGCGATGCCGACACTCGAGGCCGAAGAAGTCACGGTCATCTATCCGACCCGCGGCGGCGGCGAGGTCCATGCGCTGGAAGGGGTCAATCTGACCGTCAATGGCGGCGATTTCGTCGTCGCCTTGGGCGCGTCGGGCTGCGGCAAGACGACGCTGCTGAATCTGCTCGCCGGGTTCATCCAACCGAGCCGTGGCGAGGTCCGCCTCGATGGCGCCCAGGTCACCGGCCCCGGTTCCGACCGCGGCGTCGTGTTCCAAAAGCACGCCCTACTGCCGTGGCTCAAGGTCCTCGACAACGTCACCTTTGGCCTGATGCTCCAGGGCGCGAGCCGGCAGCAGCGCCAGGAGACGGCGCGCAAATACCTCAAGCTGGTCGGACTCGAGGATTTCGAGAACCATCGCATCTACGAACTGTCCGGCGGCATGCAGCAACGGGTCGGCTTGGCCCGCGCGCTGACCAGCGACCCCGAGGCGCTGCTGATGGACGAGCCCTTGGGCGCGCTCGACGCGCTGACCCGAGAATCGATGCAGGAACTGATCCTCGACGTCTGGCGGCAGACCAGCAAGATGGTCTTCTTCATTACCCACAGCGTCGAGGAGGCGTTGTTCATGGCGACCCGGCTGATCGTCATGTCCCCGCGGCCCGGCCGCATCACCCACGAATACGAGCTCGATTTCTGCCACCGGTTCTTTGCCGACCGGGACGCGCGGAAGATCAAGTCGGAACCGGATTTCATCGAAATGCGCGAGAAGATCCTCGCCATCATTCATGGCGACGAGGTCGCCGGAGGAACGCTCGATGGCTGAACAAATTGCACCGCGGCCGACGGGCCTGAAGCACGCGATCGCCAACATCTTCTCGGCGGGGCCGGTCAAGCCCGGCGATTCCTATGGCGCCCCGGGCGCCGGCAACAGCACGGCAATCAGCATAGCGACCACCATCTTCCTGCTGTTCCTGTGGTGGTTCACGACCAACATGGGCTGGATCCAGCCCTTGTTCCTGCCGTCGCCGGAAACGGTCATCGGCCGGTTCTGGCAGGTGTCGAACGAAGAATTCGCCGGCGGCACCTTGTGGCAGCATACGTGGCAGAGCCTCTACCGCGTCTTCTTCTCCTTCTTCCTCGCCTGCGTCGCCGCCGTCCCGGTCGGCATCGCGATGGGCGTCAACCGAGTCGCCCGCGGCATCTTCGATCCGCCGATCGAGTTCTATCGGCCGATCCCGCCGCTCGGCTATCTGCCGCTGACGATCATCTGGCTCGGCATCGACGAGGAACAGAAGATCGTGCTGATCTTCCTCGCCATGTTCGCGCCGATGGCGCTGGCCGCCCGCGCCGGCGTGCGTTCGGTCCAGATCGAGCAGATCCATGCCGCTTATTCGATGGGGGCGACCCGGGCCCAGGTCATCTTCCACGTCATCATGAAGGGCGCCATGCCCGAGATCCTGACTGGCATGCGGATCGGCATCGGATTCGGCTGGACGACCCTGGTCGCCGCCGAGATGGTCGCCGCCGAGACCGGGCTCGGCCACATGGTCTTGAACGCCGCCGAGTTCCTGGTCACCGACGTGGTCATCATGGGTATCGTCGTCATCGGCGCCATCGCCTATATGTTTGACCTGCTGATGCGCTATGTCGAGCGCGTCTTGGTGCCGTGGAAGGGCAAGGCCTAGCGGACTGGCGCCCTCCTCCTCGCGCGTGGTGTTGCCAGAATCCGGCCCCTACAGCGCTGCGAAATCGATGGTGCCATCCTTGTCGAGGCGCCGCGTCACCGGCGGCATCGGGTATTTGAGACCGGTGGCGCAGTTGTAAAGCACGACCCGGTCCGTGGGCGCGACGCGGCCATCGGCCAGCGCCTGCTTGTAGGCGGCATAAGTGGCCGCGCCTTCGGGACAGAGCAGCAAGCCTTCTTGGCGGGCGACCTCATCGAGGCCAGCCAGGATCGCGTCGTCGGAAACGGCGATGGCGAAGCCGCCGCTTTCGCGCACCGCGCGCAGGATGAGAAAATCGCCGACCGCAATCGGCACACGGATGCCGGCGGCCACGGTATGGGCGTCCTGCCATAGCGGCGCGTGCTCTTCCCCCGCCTCGTAGGCCTTGACGATCGGTGCGCAGCCCTCGGCCTGAACCGCGACCATGCGCGGCCGATGATCGCCGATCCAGCCCATTTCGCCGAGCTCGGCAAAGGCCTTCCACATGCCGATCAAGCCGGTGCCGCCGCCGGTCGGGTAGAAGATCACGTCGGGCAACTCCCACCCGAGCTGCTCGGCGAGCTCCAATCCCATGGTTTTTTTGCCCTCGATCCGATAGGGCTCCTTGAGGGTCGATAGGTCAAACCAGCCGGCCGCCGCCTTGCCGTCGCCGACCAACTTGCCGCAATCGTTGATCAGCCCGTTGACGCGGTAGACGGTGGCGCCCTGGAGCTCGATCTCGGAGATGTTGATCTCCGGCGTATCGTCGGGACAGAACACGGTGCTCTTGAGGCCCGCCGAGGTGGCGTATGCCGCCATCGCGGCGCCGGCATTGCCGTTGGTCGGCATCGCCAAGTGGTCAAGGCCGAGCTCCTTGGCCATCGCCACCGCGAGGGCCAGTCCGCGCGCCTTGAACGAGCCCGTTGGCAGCCGACCCTCGTCCTTGACCACCAGGCAGCCATCTCTTTCCTCGAGGCGCGGCAGGCGGATCAGCGGCGTCACCACCTCGCCCAGGCTGACCACGTTTTCGGGCCGGCGCACCGGCAGGAATTCGCGATAGCGCCAGAACCCCTCTGTCCGGCGGGCGAGCGTTTCCTTGTCGATGGCTTGGGCGAGAGCATCGAGATCGTAGCGCACGAGGATCGGACGCCCGGCCTCGGACAGACCGTGGACCCGATCGGCGTCGTAGCGCTTGCCGGTCATCGAGCATTCCAGGTGGGTCACGAATGTTGGTACGTCCGGCCGTTTTTCGATCATTTCCTAGTGTCCTTCAAAGGCAGCGATGCTATTGCAACACGAGAATAGCGCTTTCATGCCGATACTGTCGGGATGTGTCGCGGGTATCGCGCCAAGCAGGTAAAGGGAAATCCACATCATGGCAATCGACTATCTCAAAAAGGCCGGCACGGCCGTCGACTCGCGCGATGAAGAAACCGCCGGCATCGTCACAGGCATGCTGGCGGAGATCGAAGACGGCGGCGAGGCGGCGACCCGCGCCTTCGCCGAGCGCCTCGATGGCTGGACCGGCGATATCGTCGTCGATGCCGATCGTCTGCGCCGCGCCGAAACCGGTCTGCCGGAGACGGTCAAGGAAGATATTCGCTTCGCCCACGGCCGGGTGCGCGATTTCGCCCAGCATCAGCGCGATTCGCTCAGCGAGTTCGAGGTCACGCTGGTCGACGGGTTGGTCGCCGGCCAACGCCTGGTCCCGGTCACCACCGCCGGCTGCTATGTGCCGGGCGGTCGCTATGCCCATGCCGCGTCGGCGATCATGAGTGTGTGCACGGCCAAGGTCGCGGGCGTCGAGAATGTCGTCGCCGCCTCCCCGGCCAAGGCGGAGGTCGGCGTCCACCCCGCCATCCTCTATGCGATGGCACTTTCGGGCGCCGACACGGTGCTCGCCCTGGGCGGGGTCCAGGCCATCGCGGCCCTCGCCAACGGTCATTTCTCCGGCCATCCGGCGGATGTCATCGTCGGCCCCGGCAACCGCTTCGTCGCCGAGGCCAAACGAATCCTGTTCGGTCGTATCGGCATCGACGTCATCGCCGGACCGACCGAATCGATGGTCGCCGCGGACGACACCGCGGACCCCGAGATCGTCGCCGCCGATCTCGCCGGACAAGCCGAGCACGGCCCCGATTCGCCGGTCTGGCTGGTCAGTACCGACCGCGCGCTCGCCGAACGCGTCATCGAAATCATGCCGCCGCTGATCGCCGCCCTGCCGCCGCTGGCGCGGGCGGCGGCGGAAGCGGCGTGGCGCGATTACGGCGAAGTCATCTTCGCCGAAAGCCGCGAGGAGGCGTGCGCGGTCTGCGACCGCTACGCGCCGGAACATCTCCAGGTCCAGGCCCGCGACCTCGATTGGTGGCTCGCCAACCTACGCAATTACGGATCGCTTTTCCTGGGCGAGGAAACGACCGTCGCCTTCGGCGACAAATGCTCGGGACCCAACCATATTCTGCCGACGCGAGGGGCGGGACGCTATTCGGGCGGGCTCAACGCCGGCAAGTTCATCAAGACCCTGACCTATCAACGCATGACGCGCGACGCGACGCGCGTGGTCGCGCCGGTGGCGTCGCGGATATCGCGGCTCGAGGGCATGGAGGGGCACGCCATGACCGGCGACGTGCGGCTGGCGAAGTACTTCCCCGACGAGCGATTCGAACTCGCCCAGGGAAGCGTCGAATAGTGGCGGCGGGCAAGCGGGCGCCGCAAACGCCGAACCGCGCGGCGCTCGACATCGATCTCAGCACGCCCGATCCGATACCGGAAGCCGGCATAGAAACGGCGACCCGGCTGATGCGCGACGGCCGCCTGTTTCGCTACGGCGAAGACCGCGCCGGGCTGCCCGAGGCCGCGCTCCTGGAGCAGGAGTTCGCCGCCTATCTTGGCATCCGCTACGTGGTCGGCGTCAATTCCGGCGGCTGCGCCATTTTCCTCGCCCTCAAGGCGGCCGGAGTCGGCCCCGGCGACAAGGTCCTGGTCAACGCCTTCACCCTGGCGCCGGTGCCGGGCGCGGTCGCCCACGCCGGGGCCGAGTCGATCCTGGTCGACATCACGGAGAATTACGTCGTCGATCTCGACGACCTCGAACGCAAGGCGGCGACCAGTGGCGCGCGCTATTTTCTGCTTTCCTATACGCGCGGCCATGTCCCCGACATGGACCGGGTCGGCGAGGTCTGCCAGCGGCACGAGCTGACCTTGATCGAGGACTGCGCCCATACCATGGGGGCCGGATGGGACGGGCGCATGACTGGCACCTTCGGCGCCGCCGGGTGTTTCAGCACCCAGACCTTCAAGCACATAAACTCGGGCGAAGGCGGTTTGCTGGCAACCGACGACGACGACCTCGCGGCCCGCGCGATCATCATGTCCGGCGCCTATTGGCTCTATGGCCAGAACGCCGCCCGACCGCCGATCGAGGTGTTCGAGAAGTACAAATATACGACGCCCAATTTCAGCATGCGGATGTCCAACCTGGTCGCCGCCGTGCTGCGCCCGCAATTGGCGTTGATGGACGAACGCACGGCGAGCTGGCGGACGAATTATCGCCGCCTCGCCGACCTGTTGCGCGCCATCGACCATATCGCGGTCCCCGAGCGCCCGGCCAAGGAGGACGCGGTGCCGAGCTCGATCCAGTTCTCGGTCACCGGCCTCCGCGCCGACCAGATCGAGGATTTCATCGCGATCTGCGAGCGTCAGGGCATTCACGTGAAGTGGTTCGGCGGGCGCGAGCCGGTCGGCTTCACCAGTTCCTACGAACACTGGCGCTACATCGAAGCGACCCCCGAGCTCCGCAGCTCGCGGCGGGTCCTCGACGGTTTGTGCGACATGCGAATACCGCTGTCGTTGTCGGAGGACGATTGCCGCACGATCGCCGCCATCCTGCGCGAGGCGATTGCGGAGGCCGCAGCCGCCGGCTGACCGCCCGCCACCCTACCCCTGTGCGCGAACGAAACTCAGCGCCTGGTGGGCGACGCGACGCGCGTGCTTTTTCTTCGGCGGCTCGTGAACGAACCGGTTGAGCGCGGCGAGCAGAACGGGCACCCACGCCGCTCCAGGGTCGCGGTCGACCTCCTCGCGAATAGCCGTCGCGAGCTTGAGGGTGTGGGCCGAATAGATGTAGAGCGGCTCGCCGTGATCGAGAAGACCGTCGAAGATAGCGTCGAAAAATTCACCGGGATCGTCGACCGTCCATTGCGCTACGTCCTGGTCCCAGTCGACGAAGGCCGCATTGCGCCCTAGGAAGCAGCCGGACTGGAGCAGCGCGTTGGACCACAAATCGGGCTGGCGCGCGCAGATCTTGCGGGCGGAATTGAGGTGGGTGATGGCGTGGGTGAAGTCGAGCCAATCGACGTTCTGCTGGACCGGCTTGTCGACATGGGCGCGAAAACGCGCATCGTAATGGAGCATCGCATCGGCGGCGGCGAACAGGACCGTGTCGTAGAGATTGCCGACCTGGCCGCCCCCGGCCGCAATCAGGTCCAGGCACTGGCTCACACCGGCACCGCGGACGGCGCTCGGGTCGGGGACGTCCGTGCCGCTGGGATCCCAACTTTGAAGCGCCGGCGCGTAGGCGCGGAACTCCGGAATCAGGTCTTCACGCGCGCCCATGCAGAAGTTTCGCACCAACGGGAAAAGGAGCGCTTCCGTCGCCACCGGGCCGAGCACGGCCAGCAGCGCGAAGGTCTTTTCGACATAAATCGGCGGATGGCCGAAGCCTTGATAGTGACGCAAGGCGACACGTTCCAGCGAGCGGCGCAGCGGCACCAACTCCCGGTCCTCGATCGCGGCACGGACGAGTCCGACGGCGATCGCCTCGTCTTCCCGTTCGATGGCGTCCTCCAGTGCTGCGCCGTCGAAGACGTCGGCGCGTCCCCCGGCAAATGGGAACCGGTCGCGCTCGCCCCGTGCGTCCCAGGATAAATGTCCGATAATCTCGAGAACCGGGACCAGGCGATCGGCGGCCGCGTCGATTGGTAACGAGGCCCGCAGAGCAAGCCAATCTCTGGCCGCCGCCTGGGCATGGGTCATGCCGAACTCGTAACGGTCGGCAGCCCAGCCGAACGCGGCGTCGAGTGCGTCGGGCAGATCGGCACCGGTGGCCTCGAACCGTGCCATCTCCCGAGCCATACGCTCGTAGTCGTGGTCCGCAAGGGCCTCCTCGAGGCCGGCCAGCGCCCGCGCCCGGACCTCCACCGCCGGCGGGTCGGCGAGATCGAGGAGAATCGCGTCGCCGTCCGTCTTGACCGGATATCGCCGCAGCGCATCCCCACCGACGATGGTTTCGCCGCTCGCCAGATCGAATTTCCAGTTGTGCCAATTGCAAGTCAAAACGCAGCCATCGGCCAAGGTGCCTTCGGCCAGGGGATAGCCCTCGTGCGGGCAGCGGTTGTTGCAGGCATAGATGGCATCGCCGCTCCGCCACAACAGGATCTGTCGGCCACCCGGTTTGACGACCGCCTTGCCCCGCGTTGCCAATTCGGCGGCGGAAAATACCTCGGTCCAGTCGGCACGGGCGATCGCCACGGCACACTCCGTTTCAAAAGATATAACTTTAAAAATAATAACGTCGCCGCTTGAATTTATCAAGATATACCTTTAGAAATTAACGGCCACAACCATGGTATGCGACCTTGGACACGCCCACGCGACGACAGATCATTGAGCTTCTCAAACGGGACGGCGCCCAGGATGCCGCCGCGCTGGCGAGCGAATTGGGAGTATCCGCCATGGCCGTTCGCCAGCACCTCTACGCTCTGGCAGCGGAAGGCGTGGTTGCTTCAACGGCCGATCCGAACGGCGTCGGCCGCCCCGCCAAGCAGTGGCACCTGACGCCGGCGGCCGATGTCTTTTTTCCCCATGGCTATGCGGAGCTGACAGCGGAATTGCTGTCCTCGATGGCGCACGCCTTCGGCCAATCGGGCTTGGACAAGATCATCGACATCCGCCTCCGTGACCAGATCGATGCCTATCGGGATCGCATGGCCAAGGACCGGACCGTGGCGCGGCGGGTCCGGCGGCTGGTCGAGATTCGCAATGCGGAGGGCTATATGGCCGCGGCAATGAAGGACGGCGATGGATTCCTATTGGTCGAAAACCATTGTCCGATATGCGCCGCCGCCCGTGCCTGCACCGGCCTATGCAAGGCCGAGCTCGAATTGTTCGAAACCGTACTCGGCGACGGCGTCACCGTGGAACGGACGGACCACATCCTCGCCGGTGCCCGCCGCTGTGCCTATCGCATTACGAAGGCGGGTTCCCGCGCCGCATGATCGCGCCGACCGGCGCCCCCTAACGACCCATCGCCTCGGGTGGCAGTTTGATATCGAACTTGTCGCGAATCGCGGCATCGATGTCGGCGCCGACATGCTGCGGGTGGTGGGTGGCCAGGATCTCGCGTTTCTTGGCCACCGCCCTTTCGATCAGGTCGGGCCGGTCGAGCGCTTCCCACTCCTTCGGGCTGGTGCGGTCGGCGATGGACGGATAGACGTACTCGCTCTGCATCAACGACAGGGTCTGTTCGTGACCGAGGAAGTGGCCGGGACCTTCGATGCAAACCTGGCGAATGGCCTCGACCGATAACGCTTCGCCGGTCACCTCGATGCCGCGCACACAGCGCATCGCCTGGCCCAACGTGTCGTCGTCGATGATCAGGCTTTCGAGGCAGAAGCCGAGCAAGGAGGCGTGCATGCCGGCCGCTTCATAGGCCAGGTTCAAGCCGGCGAGGCCGGCGAGTACGTCGGTGATGCCGCGTTCATAGCCGGCTTGATAGTCGGGCAGCTTGGAATCCGAGATGCCGGCCGCCGACCCGCCGGGCAGGTCGTAGAACTGTGCCATCTGGGCGCAGCCCGCGGTCAGCAGCGCCTGTTCGCCGGAGCCGCCGGACATGGCGCCGGTGCGCAGGTCGGAGACGAACGGCCAGGTGCCGAAGATCGCCGGATGTCCGGGCTTGAGCGCGTTCACATAGACCAGGCCGCCCAACACCTCCGCCGTCGCTTGGACGATGGTACCGGCGATCGCCGCCGGCGCCGTCGCGCCGGCTTGGCCTGCCGACAGCAACAGGATCGGCATTCCGGCCCAGACGCCGGCTTCGAGGCAACGACAGGCGTCCTCGGCGAATTTCAGCGGCGGAACGACGAAGCAATTCGACATCGATATGAAGGGGCGCGCGCGCCATGCCTCTTCGCCGCCGGCGACGAGGTGGCACATTTCGACGATCTCGTCGACGTGTTCCGGCTTGATGAAGCTGGTGCCGACATGCTTGGTCGTGCCCGAGAGGCAGGCATAGGCGGTGTTGATGTCGAGGTCGCGCGAGCTTTCCATATCTCGGGCGACCATCGGGCGCTGGAAGAAATGGATATTGTCGAGGGTATCGACGATCCGCGCCGCGTCGTAGATGTCGGCGAGAAACGACTCGCGATATTCCCGCTTCTCGACATCGACCACATGGACCGCCGCGCCCGCGGTGCCGTAATAGACCTTCCGGCCCATCGGTTGCAGGTCGTGCTGCGGCGCCTGCCCGTGCAGGGTGAAATGGCGCGCCGCCTTGGCGATGGTATCCTCGACCAGCGCGCGCGGGAACTTCAGCCGGCCGTCGTCGCCGACGTAGCCGCCGGCGTCGGTCACCGCCTTTACGCAGCTCGGAATCGCATCGGCGAAGCCGATCTCTTCCAGGACGACCAACACCGCCTCGTGGATACCGGCGATGTCGGCGGTACTCAGCGGCGCGAAACGACCGCCTTCGAGACCGCCGCGGATCGGCGCCTGGTCGCGCGGAATAGGAGCGGCGCGAAGCGCACGGCGTGCCTCCCGGCCACCACGGCGGCCACCGCGCTCCCGTAGCTCAGCGTTTTTCATGTGACGTCTCCTTGGCCGACACGTTTCCTTTGGTCCCTAAACGCGCACGCGTTCCGATTTTGGATCGTAGAGCGGTTGCAAACTGGCTTCGGCCGGAAAGCAGTCGCCGGCGATCTCGATCTCGTAGCGCGCGGCGACCACATCGGCGGCGCTCTGCTCCGGCGTACAAGAGACATAACCGAGGCCGATCGCGGCGCCGAGGTGATGGCCGTAATTGCCTGACCGCAGATAGCCGACGATCTCGCCACCGCGGCGGATCGGCTCGTTGTGGTAGAGCAGCGGCTCCGGGTCTTCGAGCCTGAATTGCAGCAACCGCTTGGTCAGACCTTGCTGCCGCATGTTGAGCACCGCCTCGCGGCCGGTGAAGTCACCAAGCCGGGACGGCGGCTTATCGGCCTTGACCGCGAAGCCGAGCCCGGCCTCGAGGACATGGTCCTCGTCGGTGATGTCATGGCCGAAGTGACGGTAAGCCTTTTCTATTCGGCACGAATCCAGGGTGTGCATGCCGCACAGGCGAAGGCCGTGGGCATCGCCGTGTTCCACGACTTGGTCGAACACGTAGCGCGCCATGTCGGCGGGAACATAGAGCTCCCACCCGAGTTCGCCGACATAGGTGATGCGGTGCGCGCGAATTGGAGCCATGCCCAACTCGATCTCGCGCGCCGTGGCGAACGGGAAGGCGTCGCTGTCGAGGTCGACGTCGACGAGCGGCTGGAGCAAGGCGCGCGATTTCGGTCCCATCACCGCGATCACCGCCTCGCTGCTGGTGACATCGGTGATCACGCAATGGGCGTCGTCGGGAACGTGCCGTCTGAGCCAGGCCAGATCGCGGACCGCGTTGGCCGCCGCCGTGACGACGAGAAAGACGGTCTCGGACAAGCGGGTAATCGTCAGGTCGGCCTCGACGCCGCCATGCTTGTTGAGCCATTGCGTATAGACAATGCGCCCCGGCTCGACCGCGACATTGTTGGCCGAAACCGTCTGCAGCACCGATTCGGCGTCGCGCCCCTCGACCCGAAACTTGGCGAAGGACGACATGTCGAACAGCCCCACCGCCTCGCGCACCGCCTTGTGCTCGGCGGCGGCATAGTCGAACCAATTCTGGCGTTGCCAGCTGTAGCGGTATTCGGACCGCTCGCCGGCGGCGGCTCGGTCGGCGGGCAGAAACCAGTTGGCCCGCTCCCAGCCGGCGACCTCGCCGAAGCAGGCGCCGCTCGCCGCCAGGCGTTCGTGCAGCGGAGACATGCGCACGCCGCGTGCGGTGGCGAATTGCCGGTAGGGGAAGTGGTCCGCGTAGAGCAGACCCAGGGTCTCTTTCGAGCGCTCGACCAGGTAGCGCTTCGTACCCTGAAACGGTTGCATGCGCCGAATGTCGACGTCCCACAGATCGAACGGCGGCTCGCCGGCATCCATCCAGGCGGCCAGCGCCTTACCGGCGCCGCCGGCCGATTGAATGCCGATCGAATTGAACCCTGTCGCGACATAGAAATTGCGCAGCTCCGGCGCCTCGCCGAGGAGGAAACGGTCGTCCGGCGTGAAACTTTCCGGCCCGTTGAAGAAGGTGTGGATGCCCGCGGTCTCGAGGATCGGCATCCTGCCGACGGCCGCCTCGAGGATCGGCTCGAAATGCTCGAAATCCTCGGGCAGTTGGTCGAAGCAGAAATCCTCGGGAATGCCGTTCATGCCCCACGGCTTGGCGTCCGGCTCAAACGCCCCGAGCAGGATTTTCCCGGCGTCCTCCTTGTAATAGGCGCATTCGTCGGGCACCCGCAGCACCGGCAAGTCGCGCGGGAGGTCGGGGATACCCTCGGTCACGATATAGAAATGCTCGCAGGCCTGAAGCGGCACATTGACGCCGGCCATCGCGCCGACGTCGCGGCCCCACATACCGGCACAATTGACGACATAGTCGGCGGCGATGTCGCCGTTATCGGTGGCGACGCCGGTGACACGGCCGCGGTCGCGATGGACCGCCGTCACCTTGGTGTGCTCGAAGATCCTGGCGCCCTGCTGGCGCGCTCCCTTGGCCAGGGCAAGCGCGATGTTGGCCGGATCGGCCTGACCGTCCTTGGGCAGAAAGACGCCGCCGACGACACCGTCGAGATTGATCATGGAATGCATCTCTCGACACTCGCCCGGGCTCAGCACCCGGACCTCGAGACCGAAGGTCTTGGCCATCGAGGCGCCGCGTTTCAGCTCCTCGAACCGCGCCTCCGAGAGCGCCAGCGAAAGCGATCCGTTTTGCTTGAACCCGGTGGCGACCTCGGTCTCGGCCTCGAGATTTGCGTAGAGCTCGGCCGAATACTTGGCGAGCTGGGTCATGTTCTTGGTGGCGCGAAGCTGACCGATGAGGCCTGCCGCGTGCCACGTCGTACCGCAGGTCAGCTGCTTGCGTTCGAGCAGCACGATGTCGGTCCAGCCGAGTTTGGCGAGATGGTAGGCGACCGAACAGCCGATGACGCCGCCGCCGATGATGACCGCCCGGGCGTGTTTGGGGATATCGCTCATCGTCGCGGCCCCTTCCTCATGCCTTCAATCTCGCGTTGTCGGGGTCGTAGAGCGGCTCTTGCGCGACCACCGCCGGACAGCGGCGGCCGAAGATCTCGACCTCGACTTCGGCGCCGACCGACGCGAGGTCGGTCCTGATCACGCTGAGCGCGATCGCCTTTTCGACGCGATGGCCATAACCGCCCGAGGTCACCAACCCGACGCGCTCGTCGCCCTTCCACACCGTCGCGAGGTAGGGCGCATCGAGGCCGTCGGTCTCGACGATCAGCGGCGCGAATCTTTCCTTGGCGCCCATTTCCCGCTCGGCGGCGATCGCCGTCTTACCGACGAAATCCGGCTTGTCGAGCTTGACGAAGCGATCGAGTCCGCCGCCCAAGATCGTGTAGTCGGTCGACAGGTCCTGCTTCCACGACCGATAGCACTTCTCGAGCCGCAGCGAATCCATCGCATACATGCCGAAGGGGCGCAGGCCGTGGGGCTCACCGGCGGCCCACACCGCCTCGAAGACCTCCGGCATGTCCGCGTGGGTCATATGCAGTTCCCAGCCCAGTTCGCCGACATAGGAAACGCGGACCGCGCGGCCGGTCTTGCCGGCGATCTCGATCGGCTGATGGGTGAGCCACGGAAACGCACCCGACGAAAGATCGAGATCGCAAATTTGGCTCAAGACATCGCGGGATTTCGGCCCGGCAACGACCAAGGTATCGATATCGTCGGTCAGATTATCGATGACGATCGGCGCGCCTTCGGGAAGATGCGTATTAAGCCAATCGCGGTCATGCCATTCGGCACCGGCCGCGGCCAGCAACTGAAAGCGATCCTGTTCCAGCCGCAGCACTGTCATTTCGCTGAGGATGCGGCCGCTATCATCGGCGAAATAGACCAGGCCGATGCGGCCGACTTTCGGCATCGCGCCGGTGATCAATCCGCGCAGCCAGTCGGCGGCGCCGGTCCCGGAAACCTCGAAGCGCGAGAAGCCGGGCAAATTGCACACCCCACAGGCGTCGCGAACGGCCAGGCATTCGGCGCGAACCGCCTCGTACCAGGGCCCCTTTCGGTCATAGGTCTCGCAGGCTTCTAGCGACATATCGTCGCCGGGACCGGCAAACCAGGCGGCGCGCTCCCATCCGGCGGAGGCGGTGAATTGCGCGCCCAATCCCTTGATGCGCTCATGAAGCGCGGACAGCCGCTTGTCTCGTGCGGCCGGCCACTCGTAATGGGGAAACTGAATGGCGTATTCGTGCGAATAGATCTCGATCCCCTTGTTGTCGGCATAGTCCTGGTCGGCGAACGAGGTGAACCGCCGCGGGTCGACCGACCACATGTCCCACTCGGTCTCGCCCTCGACGACCCATTCCGCGAGCACCTTGCCGGCGCCCCCGCCCTGGACGATGCCGAAGGTGAAGACGCAGGCCTCGAAGGCGTTCGGCACGCCGGGCATGGGGCCGATGAGCGGGTTGCCGTCGGGCGCATAGGGGATCGGGCCGTTGACGACGCGGGTCAGACCGACCGAACCGAGGAGCGGCACCCGCGCGCAGGCATCCTCGATGTACCATTCCAGCCGCTCGAGGTCGTCGGGATAGAGCTGGAAGGAGAAATCGTCGGGCATCGGGTCGTCCGCGGTCATCCAATGCGCCTTGCAGCCGCGCTCATAGGGTCCGAGCAGCAACCCGTTCTTTTCCTGGCGCAGGTAGTAGGAGGTATCCGGATCGCGCAGCAGCGGCACCTTGTGGTTGCGCTCGGCAAGCTCGGGGATCTCCTCGGTGATGAGGTATTGATGGGCCAGCGTGACCTGGGGAATTTCGCGACCGAACCAACGGCCGACTTCCTGCGCGTGATATCCAGCCGCGTTGACCACGTACTCGCAGCGGATTTCGCCGTTCTCGGTTTCGACCACCCATTCACCGTTTTCTCGGCGCACTCCGGTAACCGGACAGAACCGGATGATCTTCGCCCCCAGGTCACGGGCGCCGCGCGCCAGCGCCTGAGTGAGCTGGGCCGGGTCGATATCGCCGTCGAGCGGATCCCACGATCCACCGACCAGGTCATGGGTCTCGATGAACGGATAGCGCTCCTTGATATCGCTGAGCTCGAGCATCTCGAACTCGATCCCCTGGTACCGTGCCATCGAAACGACGTGTTCGAATTCGCGCATGCGCTCGACCGTGTGAGCCAGCCGCACCGCCCCGTTGACGTGGTAGTTGATCGGATAGTCGACGGCATCGCCGAGCTCGCGATAGAGGGCGGTCGAATAGGCCTGCAGCTTCATGACCGACCACGACCCCGAAAAGTTGGGGCAGTTACCGGCGGCGTGCCACGTCGATCCGGAGGTGAGCTCGTTCTTTTCCAACAGAACGCAGTCGGTCCATCCCATCTTCGCCAGATGATACAGGCCTGAGCAACCGACGGCCCCGCCGCCGATAATGACAACCCGTGCCGTGCTTGGCAGTTCGGCCATTTCAATTCCTCCCAACGTTTTCCCGCCGGTCCGGCGCGACGACTCCGACCCCGCCCGGGGCACGGTGCGGAATCGGTCCCGTGGTGCCCCGAATGACGAGGTTGGTCCCGATCTTGGTCGCATGCGGATGCGGCTTTTCGGCAAGTTTCAAAAGCAGCGTTTCGGCGGTCCGCGTTCCCATTTCGCCGCTTGGCACGTGGATCGTGGTCAGTGCGGGCGAGACTTGGGCCGCCAGTTCAAGGTCGTCGAAGCCGATGATCGACAGATCCTCCGGTACCGAGACGCCCCGTGCGCGCGCCTCGAACAGCACGCCCGTGGCGAGGACGTCGTTGCCGCAGATGATTCCGGTGAGTCCCGAATTCTGTTCCAGCAACGTGCGCAACCCGAGCCGCCCATCCTCGATGCTGAAGGGGCGCTCGATATGCCGTGACGGCGGCAAGTCGAGACCGCGCTCCGCCAGCGCGACGCTGACGCCCTCGAGACGCCACTCGGCGCGGTCGTTCAGGCGGATCGGATTGTCGATAATACCGATGGCGCGATGACCCAGTTCGAGCAGGTAGCGCGTCGCGTTCAGGGCGCCTTCCCGGTTGTCGTAGCCGATCGTCGCATGCGGGCTTTCGGGTCGGTAGATGTGGGTGACGACGTAGGCCAGATCACGGGCCCGGATCAGGTCGTAAATCTCCTCCGAGCGCTTTTCCCCGCACAGCACCAAGGCGTCGACGCCGCCTTCGATGAGGCTGCGGATCTCGGTCATCTCAAGGCGTGGGTCGGATTCACTGATTCCGACCAAGAGGCGATATCCGTCGTCGCCGAGACGGCGCTGCAACGCGGTTATGAAGCGGGCGAAAATGGAATCGTCGATGGTCGGAATAAGCGCGCCGATGCGGAAGTTGCGCTGCGAGGACAGCGCCCGCGCCGCGCCATCGGGAATGTAGCTGAGACGTCGCGCCGCCTCGACGACGCGGCTGCGGGTGGTTTCATTTACGGTGTCCGGTTGATTGAAGGCGCGCGATACGGTGGCGATCGATACGCCGGCCGCACGAGCGACGTCGCGAATGCCCATTTGTGTCGCGCGGCGGCGGTTGACGGTCTTCGAAAGCGGCGAGACCAAGGCTTTTCTCTATTTGTAACCGGTTACGCAAAAACTCAGTTCGGACCTTCCAAGTCGCATTTATCACCAATCGAGGCGAGAAAAAACCCCAAATTTCGGATGAGCTCCACCATGGTGGCATGAAACCGGTTTCACCAAACGAGATTAGGGCGACTGCCTCTGCGGTTAAATGCGCCACCGGACATCGTGTCTCGTCCCATCGCACCAAAAGCAAGGGGCCCGCACAAGGCGGGCCCCCACTCAAGACGTATGATCCTGGCGTCAGTCGACGAGCGTCAGATTCTCCGCCGAAGATTTGCCGTCGCGTCCCGGTTGCAATTCGAACTGCACGATCTGGCCTTCTTCAAGGCTCGATAGGCCGGCGCGCTCGACAGCCGAAATATGTACGAAGGCGTCTTTCGATCCGTCTTCCGGGCTGATAAAGCCATAGCCCTTGACGGGGTTGAACCACTTCACGGTTCCTTTGGTCATGTTGGTTTCCTAGTCGTTTTGTTGCCGTAAATGCTAACCAGCCCGCCACATGGCAGGTTGGGTCTCAGCTCGTCGAATTCCAGGGTGTATGGTCGCTAGGTCGGCGTGACAAAGCAGGATACGCCGGATCGCCGCAAACTGATGGATGTGATATGGACCGGGTCGCCGAAAAAATCAATCGGAATCATGCAGTGTCGTTGCCCGTTTCCCAACGGCAAAATGTTATTCACCGGGTCCGTCCGGCGGCTTTTGATCGTCCCGGTCGACCGGTTGGACCTCCGGGGCTCGGTCATCGCTGTCGTCATCGGCATCATCGCCGGCGATGGCGTCGGTCGTGACATCGACGGCGGTTCCGACGATATCACCAACGATTTCAACGCCTGTTCCCACCACCGACCCGGCCGTCGAGACGACAGAGCATCCCGCCAAAGCGAAGAGCGCAATGAGTGGAAGCGGCGCACGCCAGAACATCGACCGACTATAGCCGGACATCCGAGCCACCGGAATCCCTGTTCCCGTGCCCCGAATTTGACACAAGCCGCGGCCGCCGTTAGGTCCTTTCAAAGACGCAGTACATCGCGCTCTCTTCATGACCCTCGAAGAATGCGCCGCGAATCATGTCGCGCTGTTTGAGGATACCTTGGCGATTCAACGCGGCAAACTTCGCGGCGAACCCCTTCGGCTCCCAAATATCGCGGTGGATCGAACAGGCCAGAATCCCACCCGGCCTCAGAACGCGCGCGATTTCATCCAACGGTTCCGAACCGACATGGCCGACGGTAAACGTGCCCGACGATATCGCGCCGCCGTAGGTCGCGTCGGGCACGTCCAAGGGATTGGTGATATCGGCGTGCAGCAGATTGCGGTAGATGCCGCGTTGCCGCGCACGCGCGATCATTTCCGGCGTTATGTCGATGCCGTCGAACACCGAGAACCCGTGCTCGGCAAGGTAGTGGCTGGTCAATCCGGTGCCGCAGCCGATGTCCAACACGGCCGCCGTGCGGTCGGCGAGATGGGCGGCGAAACATTGGGCGATCATTCGCGGCGCCAGATAGCCCAGCCCCTGCTCCATCTGTTCATCATAGTCGTCCGCGCAGGCGCCGTAGAACTCCAAGGCATCCGACAGGCCATCCAGCCCGTAAGCCCGCTTGAGGAATTCTTCGGATGTCTTCCCGGGATCGTTTCCCGACGATTTCTTGGCCATCACACGCTTTTCCGCCCACCGGGATTTCGGTCAGGCGCTCCCTGTTGTTCCATAGACGATGACCCGGATCGGCGTCGGCCCTCCGCCGGTCGCCGGATTGAGCGCCTCGGGACAGTTCGACAGCACTGCCAGGACGTCCATATCCGCGCGCAGGTCGACAAAATCCCCGGGCTTGGATGAACCGTCGACGATGGCGGCTGAGCCGTCCGGACCAACCGGAACCCGCATGAAGAAATTCGCGTTGGCAACGACATCGCGCGATCCCATGCCATGTCCGGCGAGCTCCCGTTCGAAATTGCGCTGGCAGCATTCGGCGTTGGTCTGGCCATAGCGGACCTCGTCAAGCGCGAACGAGCAGCAGCCGAATATGGTGTCATGGCCGCCGCAGCTATCGGCCACGATCGTCATCATCGGACGCGCCCGCACCGAATACAGTATCGATCCCATGCCGAGATAGATATTGCCGGGGATCTTGATCGTGTTCGGCGCGTGATAGCGTTCCTCCGGGTCGTCGGCATTGTAGCAGAGAAAGTCGATCGCCTGCTGGCCTTCGAGATCGACCAGCCGCAAGACATCGCCCTTGGCGATTCGTCCGCTCCACGGCGCACAGGCCGGCACGACGTAATCCTCGATCACGGCGGCGCCGGGCGGCAGATCGTCAGGCATCGTCATCGCCTCATGCTCGGTCGCAATTTCGGGCGAGGAGTATAATCGTTAGCGGCGGGCATTGTATCGAGTATAGGGATCGAGATCGGGCAGGTCCCAACCTTGGTAATAAGCCTCGACATGAGGCCGCAATCTCTCGGCGCGGGCCGCCGCCTCGGCGGGAAACGGTTCGGTTTCGAGGCGGTCGGCGATTTCGCTTGCCGCGGCGGCGAGGTCGAAGCCGGTCGGCATCCCGTCGCGATAGACGATCTCTCCGCCGACCAGCACGGTCGTCACGTCGCCGGCCTTGGCCCGCATGACCAGGAGTTCGAGCGGGTCGGCCTCGGGCGCGACCCACGGCCATGCAACCTGGCTGAGATCGATCAGCACCAGATCGGCGGCATAGCCCGGCGCAAGGCGGCCCAAACTATTCTCCTTGCCGAGCAAACGGGCGCCGCCGAGGGTCGCCAATCCGAACAGGCCGGCCGGTGACGGCGCATCGACGCCGTAATGCGGGGCGCGGGCGAGGCGAAGCGCCAGCCGCATTTCGGCGAACATGTCCTCATCATCATTCAGGGCCGTGCCATCCATGCCGAGGGCGACGGTCATCCCCGCCTCGAGCATTGCGCTCAACGGAGCGATTCCCGCGCGCAGGCGAAGATTGGAGCTCGGATTGTGGCTGAGCGCGGCGCCGGTTTCCGCCATCACCGCGATTTCCGGTTCGGTCAGCCACACGCCATGGGCAATCGAGAATCGCGGACCGAGGACGCCAAGATCCCGCAGGTGGAAAACGGTCGGCTTGCCGTAGTCGCGGGGCCCGTGAAGTTTTTCATAGAACGATTCTTCGACATGGGTCTGGATTCCCGTACCGTGCCGCGCAGCTGCGGCGGCGATGTCCAGAAGGAACGCGTCCGAGACCCATTGTGGCCCGGGCGGACCGTACCAAATGTCGATGGTGGGGTGGTTGGCATAGCCTTTGCACAGCAAATCCATCACCGCGAGATAGTCGCGCTCGTCGATTCGCCCCGGCTCCGGCAGCAGCGCCTCCGCGTCGGCGCGCAGATCGGCCGGCAGCGCATCGAGAAACCGGCTGTCCTCGCCGGCGCCCGAAACGATGAAACTTTGTGTCGAGATGCCGGCGGCGAAGGCGACCCGGATGCCGGCCTCGTCATAAGCGGCAAGCGCCTGGCCGATCTCATCCGAGTAGGTTTCGGTATCGCCGCCCCCGCTGTGGACGTCGACGACGCTGGTGACGCCGGATCCGAGGAGGCGGGCCGCGCTGATCAGCGTCTCCAAGTAGATATCGGTGGGACGCCTCCCGGCGCGGGCCAGGATCCAGGATTCGAGCAAAAGATCGGGGATGCCGTGCTGCGGACCGGTGACACCGGCGCTGTGGTGGTGCGCATTGATCAAGCCGGGTATCACGGCGACGTTGTCCGAACCCAGCACACTGGCATCGGGATGGGCGCCACGGAGCCGGTTCCATGGCCCCACCTCCCGCACGGTCCCGTCCTCGACAAAAACCGCACCGTCATGGATCACCGGTTCGTCGGCACCGGCGACCACCCAACGGCCGCGCACGATGATCGAGTCAGTCATGTGATTGCTCCCCGAAAATGAGCCCTGGCGCGCCACCGAAACCGTCCGACGCTCGTGGATTATAGTTTGGAGACACGCCAGATGGCCGTCGATTATGCATTTCTCGCGGCCGGTGGGCGTGATATCGAATTTCGGCGTCGCGCAGAGGCGGCGCCGAGCGGCGGCAAGAGCGGCAAACGCCCAGGGTTGACTGGCCGGGACGGGACCGATGGATTTTCTACAGCAGACCGTTTCATCGCCCCGCGGCGATAGCGCATGAACGCGGCGCTATTCGGCAGCGTGTGCGCGCTCGGCCTCGGGTCGGCCGATTTCATGGGCCGGTTCTCGAGTCGCGCCATCGGGCCCCATAACGCGCTCCTCGGCATGCTGCTCAGCAGCGCCATCCTGGCCTCGCTGTGGGTCTGGCTTTCCGGCACGCATCTCGTTTGGGACGGCGACAAGATCTGGTGGTCGGTGCTCAACGGGATCGCGACAACCGTCATGACCCTGCTTCTTTACTGGGGCCTCGCCCGCGGCCCGGTCAGCGTGGTGGCGCCGATCGTCGCCGCCCACCCGGTCCTCGTCACGCTGTTCTATGCCGCGGCCTGGGGCGTTCGGCCGACGGCAATCGAGTGGACGGCGATGGCCGTGACCCTGATCGGTGCGGCCGTGGTCGCGCGGAGCGCTGAGCCCGAGGCGGATAGCGAACACCATGACCGAAAGTTCTTTCACGTCACGATTCTGATCGCCGCGCTGTCGAGCCTCGCCTATGCCGTCCTCGTCATCGCCGGCCAATCGGCGGCACCTGTTTTCGGCGAGATTCAGACGCTGTGGATGGGCAGGCTGTTCAGCGTCACCACCCTGATGCTGATCTTCGCGATGCAGCGGCGGGCGCCCCACATGCCGATGCGGTGGTGGCCGTTCCTCGCCGCCCAAGGCTTGCTCGATGCCGGCGGCTATGTCGCCCTGTTCGCCGGCAGCCATGGCGACGACGCCGGCGTCGCCGCCGTCACCGCATCGACGTTCGGCGTCGTCACCGTGCTGCTCGCGTGGTCGATCCTGCGCGAGCGGATCAACGCACTGCAATGGTTGGGGATCGTGCTCGTCTTCGCCGGTATCGTCGTCCTGTCGAGCCACGATCGGCTTTGGCTCTAATCGCCGCCCTCCGGCACGACCGCGATGACATCGATTTCCATCACCCATTCGGCTCGCGCCAGACCGTCGATGACCAGCCCGGTCGACACCGGGTAGACGCCCTTGAGCCAACGGCCGACGACCCGATAGACCGCCTCGCGGTAACGCGGATCGACGATATAGATCGTAATCTTGCAGATATGGTCGAGGCACGACCCGGCTTCCTCGAGCAGCATCTTGACGTTGGCCATGGCCTGCTCGGCCTGGGCGGCGGCGTCGCCGATACCGACCGATTCGCCGGTGTCGAGATTCTGCCCGACCTGGCCGCGCACGAAAACCATGTTGCCGGCCCGCACCACCTGGCACAAATCGTTGTCGAGGTCCTGTTCCGGATAGGTGTCCTTGGTGTTGAACCTGTGCAGGCGGGTGTGGACCATCAGCTTGCGGTACCTTTCGCCTTGCCGCCCCCGCCCATGACGGCGTCGGACAGATGAGCCGACTTCTTGACGAATTCGAGCGGCACCGAAAAATCGAAATTGTTGTAGACCGCGTTCAAGTGGGCGAAGGGCGGCGACTGGGCGAAGAGTTGGAAGGTCAGCCGGTGCCCCGCATAGTCCGAATTCAATAGGTCGCGGGCGAAGGCGAGCAGGCGGCGGCGATCCTGTCCCGACCAGTCTTCGTTGATGGTGTAGAACTTCTCCAGCCACGGTCCGGACACCTCATGCAGGAAGGCGGCGGTGTCCGGCGTGATGCAGATCTGGCCGCCGCACAGTTCGCGCGCGATGTGCATCATCGCCGGCAGGTTGGCGCAGGCATGTACCCGCCCGGTGTAGAGCAGCGACTGGTTGGGCATCAGCAGCCCGCCTGGGCTTTCCTCCGCGGTGGCGATCGCCACCGTCAAATGCGCGTTGATGCCTTCGCGATAGACCGCCAAGGCCGCCAGCTTCTCGCGCACCGCCGGGTTCTTGTCGAGCCCGGTCTGACGGGCATTGAACAGGGCGGCGCCGATCATCATGTCGGCGACGTAGAGGATGCGCTGGACGAAGGCGAACGCGCTGTAACGGTGCAGCGTGGCGCGAATGAACGCCGCCGCTTCGGTGTGGCGGTAGAACAATACGTCCTCCCACGGCACCAGCACGTTGTCGAAGATGATCAGGCTGTCGACCTCGTCGAAGCGGTTGGCGATCGGGTAGTCGCCCTCGGGCGCGCGGCCGGCGAACCCGGTGCGGCAGATATGCTTCATGCCTGGCGCGTTCATCGGGGAGATGAACCCGACCGCATAGTCCGAAAGCTTCTCGTTCTGCGACCAGCCGCCGATGGTCGGCTTGACGAAGGCCTGGTTGGCGTAGGCCGACGCGGTTTCGTACTTGGCGCCGCGGACGACGATGCCGGCGTCGGTCTCCTTGACCACATGCAGCAGCATGTCCGGATCCTGCTCCTGGGGCGGCTTCGAGCGGTCGCCCTTGGGGTCGGTATTGCCGGAGACATGGAAGGTATCGCTACGCGTGACCTCGTCGATATGGCGCTTGATGTTTTCGGAGAACTGGGGGTCGACCGCGTTCAAGACGTCCTGGCCGTCATAGAGCGACCACATTTCGCCGACCGTCTCGTCGCCGACCCGGATGACGACCCCGCCGAGATCGTGCAGGACCGCATCCACCGCGGCGCGCTTGTCGTACCAATCGTCACGGGTGCGCGGCGGCTTGAACCCGGTCGGGTTGCGCTCCTCGCCGCCATCGGCGGCATACGACATGACATCGCGATAGGCTTCTTCGTGGGCCATGTCGTAGATGCGCGCTCGGGCGTCGACGATCGGCTTGAACGCCGGATAGACGGTGACGTCGTCGACCTTTTCGCCGTTGATGTAGACCTCGCGTCCGTCGCGGATCGAGGCGCGGTATTCGTCCCCCGTTCTGATCATGCTGCTGCACTCCCGATGAGGCCGACCGACGCGAACGCCGGTGAATACTAGCCGAGGCGGGGCCGCGCCGGGAACCTCGATTTCCGCGAACGGTCGTCGCCGATGCGGCGTTTGGCCCGGATGGCGAAGTGTTATAGATATCCTGCCGCTCGAGAACGAACGCATCGCATCGCGACCAACGGCAATAGACCATGACCGACAAACGGCTACTCATCGTCGCCCACGCCCCGTCCCCGAATACGCAGGCTCTGCGCGATGCCGTCGTGGCCGGCGCGGGCGCGCCGGAAATCGAGGGTGTCGCGGCGCGCGCCCTCAGCCCGTTCGATACCGGACCAGACGACGTCCGCGCCGCCCACGCGATCATTCTGGGTACCACCGAAAACCTCGGCTACATGAGCGGTGCGCTGAAAGATTTCTTCGACCGCATCTACTATCCCTGCCTCGAAGAAACCCAGGGACTGCCTTATGCATTGTACATCCGCGCCGGGCACGACGGCACCGGGACGCGGCGCGGAATCGAGACCATCGTCACCGGTTTGCGCTGGCGGCCAATACAAGAGCCACTGATATGCCGCGGCGAGTTTCAACAATCCTTCGTGCCGGCGTGCGAGGAGCTCGGCACGCTGGTCGCCGCCGGGTTGGAAGCGGGGGTCTTCTGATCGTCCGGGCCGGCCTTGTCGGACCTGTCGATTTCGTCCACTCTGCGCTCACGGATGGAGCGTCGGCAATCGGCGGTCCTGCAGCACGCGATATGGTCGATGCTTGAACTGGATGTCGAGGAAATAACCGCCCTGCAAGACCGGCAAACCGTCGGCTGGCACGCCGACGCGCCGCTGGAAACGAGCGACGGCTTGCTCGGTCTCGTCGAGCAGAACCACCGACGAAATTTCGATCTCTGGCACGAGGAGGACCAGGCACGGCGCGAGGACAGGGGGTTCGAGCACGTGTACCGGGCCAAGCGCGCCATCGATCGCTACAACCAGCAACGCAACGACCTCATCGAGCGGATCGACGACGCGATCCTGGGGGCCGCCGGCCCGTTCGAAGACGACCGCGCGGTGAATTCGGAAACGCCCGGAATGATCATCGACCGACTGTCGATCCTGGCCCTCAAGGCCTACCACATGGACGAACAGGCGCGGCGCGAGGACGCCGACGCCGAACACCGATCGGCATGCGCGGCCAAACTTTCGGTCATCGAAGCGCAGCGCCGCGATCTCGCCGCCGCCCTGGCCCGGCTTTTCGATGATTTCAATACCGGATCACGCGGCTTTCGCGTCTACCGCCAATTCAAGATGTACAACGATCCCGACTTGAACCCGCAGCTCCGGGGTTCGCGACGCGAAAAGGCCGACTGACCAAAGGGGGCTAACTTTGGTCGGGAAGCGGCACAGAAGACAATCGCGCTGAAGCCGAAGACCTCGGGCAACCGGTTCCGTGATACGACCGGTCGCGTCGCGAACGAACCGATTCCTTGAATATTGGCGGCAGTGCTGGTTCTCGATCAGCCGCGCATCACCTTGCCGGCGGGATCGAACAGCGGCTCGGCCTGAATCCGAGCCGAACGCCGATCGCCGATGATCTCGACTTCGTACCCAGCATCGACATCGATCGCGTCGCGGCGGACATAGCCCATGGCAACCGATCGCCGCGACCAGTGGGCGTAGCCGCCGGACGTCACCCAGCCGACGACCTCGCCATTTCGCCAAATCGGCTCGTCGGAAATGACATCGGCACCGTCGGCCTCGACGACGAGGGTGGTGAGGGTACGCGCCGGTCCCGCATCCCGTGCCGCGATCGCCGCCGCGCGGCCGATGAAATCCTCCTTCTGCATCGCCACGAACCGGCCCAGGCCGGCCTCGAACGGCGTATAGATGGGCCGGTACTCGCGCGCCCACGTGCCCCAGTTCTTCTCCAGCCGCAGCGAGTTGAGGGCGCGGCTGCCGAACGGGCGGAGGCCCATTCCCTGCCCCGCGTCGACCAGCAGATCGAACAAGGCGCTCAGATATTCCGGGCGCACCCAGATCTCGTAACCCAAGCCGCCGGTGAACGACACCCGGCCGACGCGGGCCGGGATCGTGCCGACGTCGAACTCGTCGAATGCCATGAACTTGAATGCGTCGGCGGAGACATCGCGGCGCGTAAGCCCTTGCAGCAGGTCGCGGGATTTCGGCCCAGCGATTTGCAGGCCCTGCATGTCCAAGCTGATCGCCCGCAGCGCCACGCCGGATGTGGTAAGATGCTGGAGGAACCAGCGCATGTGGTACTGCTCCGCCACCCCCGACCCGATCAGGTAGAAGCGGTCCTCGGCCGCCCGCGCCAGGGTGAAATCGCCGATCAGCATGCCGCCGGCGTTCAGCATCGGTGTCAGCACCATGCGGCCAACCTTGGGCAGCCGGTTTGGCAACAGACGGTCGAGCCAATCGGCGGCGTCCGGACCGGTAACCTCGTAGTTGGCATAGGCCGAGATCTCGAACACGCCGACCCCGTCGCGGACCGCATGGCATTCCTCGCCGACCGCCGCGAAATCGTTCGATCGGCGGAACGAGAACACGTCGCGCGCGTCTTCGCCGGATCGCGCATACCACAGCGCCGCCTCCAGACCCCAGGCCGAGCCGAACACCGCGCCGCGTTCTTTGAGGCGGTCATATATCGCCGTCGCCTTGAGCGGTCGCGCCGCCGGCAATTCCTCGTTGGGGAATTGGATGCGGAAACGCCGCGAGTAGTTCTCCCGTACCTTGGCATTGGTATAGGCCATCGTCGCCCAGTCGCCGAACCGCGCGACATCCATCGCCCAAACGTCGAACCCGGGATCACCGTCGACCATCCAATTCGACAACGCCAAGCCGACGCCGCCGCCCTGGCTGAATCCGGCCATGACGCCACAAGCGACCCAATAGTTGGGCAGGCCGCGGATCGGCCCGATCAGCGGATTGCCGTCGGGCGCGAAGGTGAACGGGCCGTTGATGATCTGCTTGATGCCGGCGTTCTGAAACGCGGGGAAATGCTGGAACCCCACTTCGAGGGACGGCGCGATGCGGTCGAGGTCGGGTTCGAGCAGTTCGGTATCGAAATCCCACGGCGTTTCCTCTGCCGACCATGGTTTGCCGGCACGCTCGTAGGTGCCCATCAGCATACCGCGCCGTTCCTGGCGCAAATAGAGCTCGCCCTCGAAGTCGATACAGTGGGGCACCTCCTTGCCGGCGGTTTCGTTGAAGGCGACGACCTCGGCCATGTCATCGGTGAAGAGGTACATGTGCTCCATCGCCAGGATCGGCAGTTCGAGGCCGGTCATGCGTCCGACCTCGCGCGCCCACAGGCCGCCGGCATTCACCACGTGCTGAGTGTGGATCTCGCCGCCGGCGGTGATCACGCGCCACGACCCATCGGCGTTCTGCACCAGGTCCTCGACCCTGGTCTGGCGGATGACGGTGGCACCGTTGGTGCGTGCCGATTTGGCGTAGGCATGGGTCACCCCCGACGGGTCGAGGTGGCCCTCCATCGGGTCCCACATCGCACCGACGAACTGGTCGGGATCGAGAAGCGGCATGATCTCGGCCGCCTCGCGCGATGAGATGATTTCGGTCTCCATGCCGAGATAGCGTCCACGCGCATGGGCCATCTTGAGCCAATCCATGCGCTCCGGGGTGCCCGCCATCATCACCCCGCCGGTCAGGTGGACGCCGCATGCCTGGCCCGAGATTTCCTCGATCTCCTTGTAGAGCCCGATCGTATATTGCTGCAGCTTGGCGACGTTGGGGTCGCCGTTGAGCGTATGCATGCCGCCCGCGGCGTGCCACGTCGAGCCCGAAGTCAGCTCGGCGCGCTCGAGCAATACGACGTCGCGCCACCCGGCCTTGGTCAGGTGATAGAGAACCGAGCAGCCAACGACACCGCCGCCGATGACGACGGCCTGAGCGTGAGAGGGGAATTCCATGGTAGCGATCCGGCCTAAGTGAAACGGCCGGATCTTGGCCCGCGTTTACGGGACCGGCAAGCACAAACGCGCGGCAGGCCGAACTTACCTTCCGTGGTCCGGGCCAAAGGCGATGGCGCGCTCTTTGAAACCCTCGGCAGGCGCCGATTTGCGCCGCCGTGCGCCCGAACCCATGATTACCCTCCATCGGACCATTGGTCCGACATTCGAGAGAGGGCGGGAATGTTCATCCGGCGTGCTTGGTACGTCGCGGCCTGGGATCACGAGATCGACCGCACCCCGTTGCGGCGTATAATCCTGGGCGAGCCAATCGTATTCTATCGCAAGATGGATGGCGTCGTGGTGGCCCTCGCGGACCGTTGCTGTCACCGTCATTTCCCGCTGTCCCGCGGCACCTTGACCGGCGACCGCATCCAGTGCGGCTTCCATGGCATGGTCTATGACGAATCGGGAGTTTGCGTCGACATCCGGTGGCAGAAAAACATCCCGCCGGCGGCGCGGGTGACAGCTTACCCGGCGGTCGAGCGCCATACTTGGGTATGGGTGTGGATGGGCGACCCGGCGGACGCCGACGAATCACTGATCCCGGATTTCCATTGGCTCGATGACCCCGACTGGGGCGCCACGGGAACTCGTTTCCATGTCAACTGCGATTACCGGCTCATCATCGACAATCTGCTCGACCTCACCCACCTCGCCTACGTTCACCGTTCGACCATCGGCAATGATGCGGTGGCCGAGCAGGCCGACGTTTCACATCGCCGCGGCGCCGAAAATATATTGGTCACCCGATGGATGCGCGACATCGTGCCGCCGCCGACCTATGTCAAGGCCGGCGGTTTTACCGGAAACGTAGACCGTTGGCAGATTATCGATTTCACACCGCCCTGCTATGTCCGTCTCGATGTCGGTGCCTGCGACGCCGGAACGGGGCGCCCGAGGGCAATCGAAGCGGCGGAATCGGCATGCGCAACCTGAACGCGATAACCCCGGAGACGGCCAAGACGACTCATTACTATTGGGCGCAGGCGCACGATTTCGACGTCGACGACAATGCGGTCTCCGACATATTGGTCGATCAGGTCAAGACCGCGTTCTTGGAGGACAAAGACGTCTTCGAGGCGCAACAGGCCAACATCGATCTCGATCCGGAAGCCGCGAAGATCGATCTGTCCGGCGATGTCGGCGGGGAAGCGGCGCGCAAGTTGATCCGGAAATTGATCGAGGCGGAAACCGAGGCCGCGAATCCCGACTGAAGCAGTCAGAAACCTAAGTGGCGCTATCGAGTTCGACGCGAACCTCTTTCGCCAGCTCCTCGGGTCCGTAGGGTTTCATGAGAAGCTTGGTGTCGCTCCACGCCTCGAGGTCCCGCATCGCCGCGGGCGTCGAATGCCCGGTCGTGAACAGCACCTTGACCCGTGGACGCCGCTCGCGCGCTTGGCTCGCCAATTGGGGGCCGTTGAGTTTTCCGGGCAGCACAATATCGGTGAACAGCAGGTCAATCCCCGGCTCATCCTCCAATACGGTGAGCGCCTCCTCCGCATCCGCGGCCTCCCGGGTTCGATAACCCAGATCCCGCAACAGATTGACCGCGACCCGACGCACCGCATCGTCGTCCTCGGCCACGAGGATGGTTTCCACGCCCCGAGCCACTGGGGCGGCGGCGCGACCGGGCGCCGCCTGCTCGGAAGGGGCGTCCTTCGCCCGTGGGAGAAAGAGCTGTATCGCTGTGCCCTTGCCGACTTCGCTGTCGATCGCGACGTCGCCTCCAGACTGCGTGACGATACCGTAAACCATGCTAAGGCCGAGGCCCGTGCCCGAACCGGGGGGTTTGGTGGAGAAGAAAGGTTCGAAGCATTGCTCGACGATTTCCTTGGTCATGCCGGTGCCGGTATCGCTGACCCTGATTTCGACGTAGTCGGTATCTCGCGGCAATGATTCGGCCCCGTTGGAGCCGGTGCGACGGTCCACATTCGCGACCGATACGCTGAGCGTGCCGCCGTCCGGCATCGCGTCCCGGGCATTCAGAGCCAGATTCAGCAGGCAGTTCTCGAGCATGCCGCGGTCGACCAAGACGGGCCACAATAGATCGCCACAGGACAGTTCGATGTGGACCGCTTCCCCCAGCGTCCGCAGCAACGTCGCGATCGTCCCCTGTATTGTATCGCGGAGATCGACCAGTGTCGGTTTCAATGGCTGCTGCCGGGAAAAAGTCAGCAGGCTACGCGTCAGATCGGCGCCAAGTGCCGTGGCCGCTCCAATGGTTTCGCTGATTTCGCCGGCCCGTTCATTGCCTTCGATCTCTTTCTCGAGCAAGGCGAGGTTACCGCAGATCACGAACAGCAGATTGTTGAAATCGTGCGCTATGCCGCCGGTGAGCTTGCCGACTGCTTCCATTTTCTGGACGTGCCTCAACTCCTCTTCACGGGCCTTCAGATCCGTAATGTCGAGCGAAACGGTGACGATGTGGCGCAGCGCGCCGTCCTCGCTTTTGATCGGGATCTTGGTGGTCAGCCAACTCCGCTCACGACCGCCTGCGTCGGTGACATTGCGTTCATATTGCGGCGAAGGATGACCCGACTCGCGAACAGCACGATCGCGTTCAGAAACGGAGCTCGCGAGTTCTTCAGCAACGAGTTCGTCCAGCGTGCAGCCGACGGCGTCATCCGAATCGATGGCCCAACTCGTCGCCACGTACCGATTCATGAAGACATAGCGAAACTGCGAATCCTTAACGCTTATCGCAACCGGCACAACATCGAGGATAGCGCGCAGCAACTCGCGGCTTTCGGTCAAGGCCATTTCTGCCGCTTTTGCCTCGCTGATGTCGTGAACCAGGCCATAGAATCCCCGAACGTTTCCGCCATCATCGAAATCAGGCATGTAGTTGACCTCGGCGTACCGTCCCTGCGCGGTCAGATATTCGTAGTGCACCTTCTCGCCCGACAATGCTCGATCGATGTGTGGCCGAATTTTCTTGTAGTTGTCCTTCCCGACAACCTCGCTTACGTGCCGGCCAAGGCATTCCTCGCCGGAAACACCGAACCATTCCTTATAGGCGGCATTGTTGAAGCGATATTTGCGATCGCGGTCGACGTAGGCGATCTGCGAGGGGAAGGCATCGGTGATGGCGCGGATACGTTTTTCGCTTTCGCGCAAGGCATGTTCAGTCGAGCGATGCTCCTCGATCTCGACCTGAAGTGCCGCATTGGCCGCCGATAACTCTCGCGTTCGCTCCTCGACGCGACGTTCGAGTTCGCGCTTGGCCTCTTGCAGAGATTCCTCGGCTTTCCTGCGCTCGGTGACATCGAGAAACGTCGATTGGATGGCCGTCCCGCCGTCCCATTCAACGACCGTAGCGACGCTTTCCAGCCACACGCTGGATCCGTCCTTGCGCAGATATTCAGCGGTGTAGCGGGTGGGTGCCTCCCGGTTCAAGAGGCGCGCTTTCCGGTAACCCGCAAGGCGCTTCCGTTCATGGGGGGCGATGTGTCGCTCGATATCTTCGATCGCGGTCAACTCGTCTATCCGGTCGTAGCCGAAGATATCGACGCTCGCTTGATTCGCGAACACGGGCTTCCAGTCCTGATGGACGACAATGCCCTGAATCGATCCCTCGATAAGAGCGCGGAATTTCTCCTCGCTGCGGCGTAAGGCTTCCTCGATAAGTTTTTGCTCGGTCACATCCTGTATCGTTCCGGCATGAGCGATCGGACGGCCGTTTTCGTCGCGCACCGCTTCGCCGATTTCGTGAACATGGCGGACCTCGCCATCGGGGCGAATAATGCGATATCCGATTTCGTAGTCGCGCCCCTCGTCATCCGCCTCCTTGAATGCCTTGCGAACGCGATCGCGGTCCTCCGGGTGCACGATTTCCTCCATCTGCTTTGCCAGATGGCTTTTTATTCGATCTGGTGAGACGCCATGGATTCGCGCGTATTCCTCGGAGCAGGAAACCAGCTCATCGGTCTCGATGGACCAGTACCAATGGCCGATCTTGGCCATGCGCTGTGCCTCGGCCAAATCGGCTTGGCTCTTTCGCAGCGTCTCCTCGGTTCGCTTGCTCTTGGAGATGTCCTGGACGATCCCGATCGTGCGGATCAGTGTCCCGTCGGCGTCGAATACGGGCTCGCCACGTTCTCGAACATGACGATATTCGGCGCTGTTGGCCCGGTATCGGTATTCTACCTCGTATGGTTGGCGGCTTGTCCTCGCTTCCGAAACGACTCGTTCGTATTGGTCGCGATCGTCAGGATGAAGAACGGAGAACACATCGCCGATGGTACGGAATCGGTCAAGGCACTCCTCGACTGCCATGCCATCCAAATGGGCCAGTTCTTCCGAACAATAAGCACACTTGTCCTCAATTTCGTCCCAAACCCAATGGCCCAGATCGGCCATCTGAGCCGCCTGCCGCAGCAAGGTTTCGCTCTGCTGCAATTCCTCGACGGCACGCCGCTGCTCGGTAATGTCGCGCGCCGTCCCTCGGTAACCGACGAACTCGCCTTCATCGTCGAACACCGGTGTCGCACTCAGGCTAAGGACTCCGATGTCTCCCGTACCGTCTTTCCATCCGACGTCAAATTCCTCGAACCGTTCGCACTGCTCAATTTCGATTGGCGGTGCCGGCCGGTCCGCCGAATCAGACGATCGGCTGCGAAAGGTATCCCACATTTTCTTGCCGACAAGTTCGGATGGGTCTTCTCCGCCGATTTTCGAGATGTCATCCGAAACATAGGTGAATCGGGAATCGGAATCGGTCTCCCACAGCCAGTGGGACGAAGCATCGGCGAAATCCCTGAATCGACGCTCGCTCTCCCGAAGCGCTCGTTCCGTCCTCATTTGGCCGGTCACGTCCTGGACGTAGCCGACCGATCGCACCAGCACCCCCCGATCGTCGAGCACCGGCTCGGCTACCCGGCGCACGTCGATGCAGGTTCCATCCGGACGCAACAGGCGATAATCGATCTTGAAGCCCACCTTCTGCTCGCGGAGCTTCGTCACCGCCTGCCGATATTTCTCACGATCGCGGGGATGAACGGCCTCGATATTCTCAGGCGTGTGAGCGAGATTCCGGAGGCACGCATCGACCCCATAACCGTGCAATCGAGCCAGCTCCTCGGAGCAATAAACGCACCGATCGTCGACCTCGTCCCATTCCCAATGTCCGAGTCCCGCCAAGCGTTCCGATTTCTTGTACATCGCCTCGGTCTTGCGAAGTGCCTCCTCTTGTCGCTTTTGGTGCGAGACATCGGTGGCGACCGAACCGAGCGCGGAAATTTCTCCGGCATCGTTCAGAATGGGAAATTCGGTCGCCAGAAAGGTTTGCGCCGCGCCATCGATCTTGGCTTCGACTTCTTCCGTCAGGACCTCGCCCGTATCCAGGACATTGCCATCTTGGGCGGCAAGTTGATCGGCAACATCGGCGGGAAACAGGTCGTGTGGGGTCAGTCCCCGAATTTCATCGGAGGTACGGCCGTACAGCTTCTCGGCGAAGCGATTGATCAATACATAGCGGCCCTCCAGGTCCTTGATCCCCATCTCACACGGCATGTTGTCGAGGAATGCCTGCAGCCGTGCCTGGCTGGCGTGCAATGCGTCCCGGGTCCGCCGTGTTTCGGTATGATCGGGCAGCACGATGAAAAAGCCGTGGGCGGACCCGCCGGCGGAGCCATGCGGAATATAGTGTGCCTTGATTTTCTCGCGGCCGCCGTTGGTCGGCAGCTCGTGCTGGAATTCGACAGCCTCGCCGGCGAGAGCCGATCGGATGCCGGACTCGATTTCGGAATAGGCGTCCGGACCGACGATATCCGCCATGGGACATTCTACCGGAGGCTCGCCGTTCAATTGGTAGAGCGCGGCAAAGGGTTCGTTGTAGAAACGGCATCGCCGGTCTCGGTCGCCATAGGCGACCGCCAGCGGCAAAGATTTGGCGAATGCCTGAACCTGCTCGCACACATCCATGCCATCGCCCTGCGGACCCGAACACCCCACTGCCGAACTCGCCGCTTGGGTCTCCGCGGCCGACCGCGCCGCATCGCACAGCGCCAGGTTTTCCTGCTCCAATTCGGATACGCGAAGCCACAACCTCTCGATTTCGGATTGTCCATCTGCCCGCTTCCGCATGGGCCGACCCCCTGGTTCGAGTTTCCGACATTGCAAGCGGTACGCGGCGCATTCGAGGCATCGAACACACTCAGGCCTATGATCGAATGCGCCCGATCCGCACCGCCCACCGCTTTTCCCGCGGCACCGATTATCGGCGCCCCGGTGGCACGTTTGACGAGGTATATGAGAGCATACCATGAACGGTATCGGAAGTCGGGTCGGCCGCCCAATTCTTGCGTGTTTAGCGACATGAGGGATCCGCTTTAGGCTGTCTTCGCTGCCGCCCGCGATGCTATAATCCCCGTGACCAACCAAAATCGAACGGCGATAGAGATTCGATGGGGCGGTCGGCATACACCTGAAGGAAAGAGCCATCCAAAAGCCACCACGAAGGGCGGGATGGTGGGGGTGTGAGAAAGTGAGAAGCTCGATCATTGCATGCTCGATCGAGGGCAAGCTGGAAAACGGTTTGGACGCCGGTTCGCGCTTGTTCCGCGGCGGTCAAACAGTCGGAGCGTTTTGCGCCGCGTCCAGGTTGGCAAACGGGCGGGGTCATCGATGAAGATCTTGCTCGCCGATGACCATCTTATGGTGGCCGAAGCGCTGGGCTCCTACCTGACGCAGCTTCGACCGGGAATCGAAATGCTGCGCGGTACGAGTTTCGGCGAGGCCCTGAAGTTGGTGTCCGGCACCGCTTCGATCGATCTGGTTATTCTCGATCTTCACATGCCCGGAATGGACGGAACGAGCGGATTGCGCAAGATGTGCGCGGCGTTCCCCGACATTCCAGTCGTCATCATTTCTGGGAATGCGGATGGGCGTCAGATGCGCGACGCCTTGGATAGCGGCGCGGCGGGATTCATTCCCAAGAACTTGAGCGGCAAGGCGATGCTATCGGCGCTCGAGCTCATTCTCGCGGGCGAGCCATATATCCCCGAAGCCGCGCTTTCCGCAAGCAACATGTCGGCGGTCGACGATCAGAGAGTGGGACTCACCACCGACAGTCCCCTCAACGACCTGACCGCACGCGAGTTCGAAGTGCTGGTGCAACTCGTCCGAGGGCTGGCCAACAAGGAGATCGCCCGTGCGCTCGGATCGAGCGATGTCACGGTCGCCTTTCATCTCAAGAACGTGTACCGAAAACTGGATGTCTCCCGGCGGACCCAAGCCGTCCGCAAGGCGTTGGGCTGGGGCCTACAAATCTAGGCCGGGGCTTGAACATGGCTTTCCAGGCCAGGTTTACTACCCGTTCGGGTAGGTTGCGGGACCGATCGGAGCCGCACTATTCTCGGCCTCGGTAACTAATCCCTTGTTGCCACCACTCGACGACAACCAGGGCGGCCGCGTTGACCCACAACGCGGCCGCTTTGCGTAGAGGGAGCGACATGAGTGGTTGCGCAGCCACGCGCATTGGCGAGATCTAATACTGGTCCGATTTCTCGGTCACTTCCTGGTACCATAATTTCCGTGTGCCGACCTTCGCGCGCACCTTCCACTTCAATGATTTGGGCGCGCTCTCGATCAAGTTCAGCAGGTCGTCGATCCGTGCCCTGATGATCTTGCCCTCGTCCTCGGTGATCGCGGGAAATTCCGGTATGTAATCGGGTACGCGCCGGAGATTGGTGGTGAACGTGTAGTAGAAGCCCCAGTCCTTGGACATGATATCGACAACATAATCGGCATCGATATGCTTGTTGCTGTCGGCCGCGCTGCCGAGCGGATGCTCGAGCATCAGGACCAGCGTATCCTTGAAATCCTTGAGGTTGATCTCGACGATCTGCATCTTCTCGAGCAACAGATCGGTGGTCGAGATTGTCGGCGTGTCGATGCCAAGGCGACCGCGGAACGGCACGCAGTGGCAGAAGTATAACTCGTCGGCAAAGACGTCGACATTGAGCTTGGTTTCGGGATGCAGGTAGATGTGGCGAGAGCCCTCGGAGGCGACGTATACGCCTTCGTCGGGCTGATAGCCCTGGCTGATCATGAATTGGCGGATATCATTGTTTTGCCGCTTCATGGCGCCGAAATCGACATCGGTCAGCACCCGCGCCATGTCATCGAAAAGATGTAGATTCTTGGGGCATTGCAGGCGGTAAGCGATCGACCCCAGGATGCGCAGCTGAATGCCGCGCTCCTCCGCATCACGAACGAGACGCAGCGCCTCGTCGACGAATTCCAGGTGAAGATTTTTGTCCGTCATTAGACCTTCCATCGCCGGCACCACTCTCGACAAAAAAGTCGGGAAGGCCGAGATACTATCTCGAACCTTCCCGGGGAGATACCCAGACTCGTCTTATTCGATGGGGATTTCCTTGAACGCGAGGGTTACGTCTACGCCCTGCGATTTGCGAATCGCCTTCATGATGAAATAGAAGGCAAATCCGATCACGAATATTCCGGCGACGATCGCCAGCTGCTGCGGATCGTGCCCGGCGGCGACCGGATCGGACCACAGCGTCCAAAAATAGAACTGACAGGCGATAAAGCCGAGGGTGCATGCCACCGTCATCATCGGCAGTCCAAGGATATTCCGCTTTGCGATCGGTGATTTCTCGTAGATCTGAGGCCGCATGTAGGGGAAGAAGATCCCCGCCCCGAGCACCACGCTCCAGGCCAGCACCGCCGCCTCGATCAGGATCACGATGGCCGAGAAAAACGACGAGAACACGAACAGCGCCATGAAGATGATGTTGAGGCACATGGTGAATACGATGGCGACGATCGGCGTGTGCCGGGTCGGCGATATCTTGCCCCACGGCGCCGGCGCCACGCGGTCGAAGGACCAGGCAACGATGGCGCGCACGCCAAAGGTGTGCATGCCGGGGATCCACATCCACATCCAGAACATGAAGCCGATGGAAACCAGGATGCAGATCAGCGGTGAACCGGTGAGCACGCCCGCCAACAAGGTGATCGTCGGATCGGTCTGGACACCGACGCCTTCAAGCAAATTGAACGCGGCGGTTCCCAGGAACTCGTAGCCGAACACCGAGTTGCACAACGAAATCGTGATCAGCCAGATGACCACCGCGCCGAAGACGGCGCCCAGCATGCCATAGGTCTGCGATCGCTCAACGGACTTGATCTCGCCGCCGATGGCGATCGAAAACGCGGCGCCGACCAGCGGCAGGAACGGCCAGTTCGAGACCAGCCAGGTTTGCACCCAGTCGGTTTCGCCATCCCAGCTCCACCCGTTTTCCCGCCCCGACGCGATGACCGCCTGATAGGGGTTTTCAACGCCCAGGATCGGTCCCATGAGTTCGTTGAAGTTGACGATGAATTCCGCGTTTGAACCACTGAGCAGAACAACGATCAGCAGCAAAGAACCGAGCAGCGCCGTGGTGAAGACAATCTTCTGGGTCATCAGGTAGAACTTCATGCCGGCGGACAGGATGATCCCCGACAGGATCAAGATGGCCGAGCCGATCAAGAACATTGGCCACGGTTCGATGACCCACGCGCCGGCGGCGACGAAACCGTCGCTCCCAGTCAAATAGCCGACGAGCGTGAGCGCGGGCGACAGACCCAGCAACACGATCCAATAGGCGGCGATGGCGCAATAGAAGAGCCATGCGGTGATTTCCACCAAGCTCATGGTAAGGGCCAGCGACGGCGGCAGGATGCGCGAGCCGAAGACATAGATGCCGCCCGAACGCGGCAGGGTTACGGTCCAAGTTATGAACCCGAAGGCGATAAGCGCCATGCACACGCCGGCCAACAGGCACGCCCACAGAAGGTTCCCACCCGGGTAATAGGCCGGGCCGTAGAACATGATGCTGGCGACGCCGAGGCCAACACTTACGAGCCCAAGGTTGTAGATAAAGGTATCCAGGCCTCCCGCAGTTCGTATTAGGCCGGAAGCCTTGCGGAGAAAGATTCTCTGTTCACCGCCAGAATCCGTAATACTCATCGAACGTCTCCCTTTGCTCTGGGCGGGTGCGTTCCCAATCTAGCCTTGGGTGAGTTGAACGCTGCGGACTTCGCCGCCCTGCAATGTGGTTAGAACACCCTGAAGAATTCCCTCGGGGTAGACACTGCCGGGATTAACGCAGACCGTATTCCCGATCTTGATATTGCCGCGGCCTTCGTGGATGTGGCCGTGAAGGCCAAGCAAGGGCTGATGCTGTTTGATTGTCTCGGTCAGTGTCGAGCTGCCGGCGTGCATGCTGACCGGATTGCCCATATCGAAAACGACCTGCAGGTTGTCATCAAGCTTCGGGCATTGGTCGAGGACCGTGCCGTGGGGCGGCACATGCACGTTGAAAATGCAACCGGCCATATCCTTGACCTGGGGAATCAGCTCCTCGAACTTTGCCTGGTATTCTTCCTCGGTGAACTCGCGCTCGGTGTCCCAGGGCGTCTTGGTCGATCCGCCGCAATGCAGCATCTCGTAACGGTGCAGCTCGGTGACCTCCATTTCATGATATTGAACGTGCGGCGAGTCGTTGAGAACCTCGTCGATCTCGAAAAAATCATCGTTGCCCGGCGCCGTGATCAGCGGAATATCGGTATCCGCCAAAAGCTGACCGGCATAATCGCACCACTCTCGGACGCGGTCGCAGACGAGATTCTTGAACAACTCGTCCTGGGCGTCCGGATCGGATTTGAGCGCCTGGAATTCCGCTTCCGTCATGATCTGCGGATAGAACCCCTTGTTGCCGTTGCTCTTGATGAAATCGTCAACCTCTTCCTGGCCGTTGAGCGTGATCGTCGAGCCGGTCTGAAAAGCCAGATACGAGCGATCCGCCTGCTCGCAAACCGGGATCACCGCCTTGCCGGTGAGGTCACCGCCCATCACCAAGACGTTGGCGCCATAAAACTTGGCGCCATTTACGAATTTCTTGAAACAGACATTGGATCCGTGAAGGTCGGAAGCGAAGAAGATCACAACCTTGTCGCCGGTTTCGGTTTTCTTCTTCTTCCAGAACATGGTGCGGTCCCGCCTCAGTACTTTGTGAGGTAGTTGTCGATTTCCCAATCGGAGACATGGTTGTGGTAGTCCCACCACTCCGCGGTCTTTAGATCGACAAAGGAATCATACAAATCGTCGCCCATGACTTGCCGGCTCATCGGGTCGGCGGCGAAGGCCTGGACAGAGTGGAGCAGGGTTGCCGGCAGCAACTTGACGCCGCGCTTGGCAAGCTCCCGGTCGCTCAACTCGTACATGTTGACATCGATCGGATCCCCCGGATCCAATGCGTTCTCGATGCCATCGAGGCCGGCCGCCAGCATCATTGCCGCGCCCTGGTATGGATTGACGCAAGGATCGACGGCACGGCATTCCCAGCGCGCCGCCGATAGATAGGTGGACGAATTGGGCGATGCCTTGCCTTCAACCTGGGGACGCAGCTTGGGCACGCGAAGCATATGGGTCCGGTTGTTGCCGCCGTAGGAGATGAATACCGGCGCCCAGGTGTAGCCGGTCATCGACCCGGTCTTGATCAGGCGTTTGTAGGAATTCACCGTCGGGCAGGTGACCGCGACGATCGCTTCGGCATGCTTCTTGATGCCGCCGAGGAATTGGTAGGCGATTTTCGAGAGCCCACAACCCCTTGGGTCCTTGGCGTCACCGCTGATATTGCGGCCGGTCTTGGTGCTCGACAGCGACATGTTGAAATGAGCCCCGCTGCCGGTGCGATTGGCGTACGGCTTGGGCATGAAGGTCGCCTCCCAGCCATACTTGCGGGCGATCTCCTTCATCATCAGGCGCCACAGCACGAACCGGTCGGCCATGGTCATCACGTCGGCATAGGCGAAATCGAACTCGAACTGGCCGTTGGCGTCTTCGTGGTCGAACGAATGGACCTCCCAGCCGAGCGCATTCATGGCGCTCACGCATTCGTTGAGAAAGTCGTAATTCTCAAGCGTGAGCTGGACGTCGTAGGCGGCCTTGGCAATATCGTCGAAGGGGTTGTTGGGCTCGATCTCGCGGCCGTTTCGGCGCACGATATAGACCTCGCATTCAATACCGAGATTGAATTGCAAGCCGAGCGCCGCGGCGCGGTCGATCTGACGCTGCAACACCGTACGCGAACACATCGGCCACGGCTCGTCGTGGTATTTGAGGAACCCCGGCGCCCACGCCACTTCCGGTCGCCACGGCAATTGGACGACTGCGCCCGGGTCCGGGTGAACCGCGAGTTCGTCGTCGTGGGGTCCCTGGCCGAGGCCGTCGAGGGCGGCGCCGGTGAACAGCTCCGAACCGCGCATCATGCGGTCGAAATGATCGATCGGAACCGCTTTCCCCTTGGCCACGCCGTGGGCGTCGACATAGGACGAAAAACAGTATTTGACGCCAGATTTCTCGAGGCTGTCGCGAGTCGGCGTCGTCGCCTTGCGGGTGGCTGTTTTGTGCCGGCTCGATTTCGCTCTTGGCGCCATATTGTGTCCTCTTTGCCGCTATGCACGCAGACGACGGTTGTTTCTTTTGCTCGCCCGTCGCGGCATCGCAAATTCCAAATTGCGGAAAGGATAACCTCGCCTCCCCCTGTCGCTCCGATCGATCCCGCCCGAAGTCGGGCGACCGGTTGCCTAGCGTCCGCGCCGGATCCAATGCCGACATGGAACCATTCTTATTCGCATTCAGGCATTCTGCCCTAAATTAATTAATCGGTCAATTAGTGCCATGGATCGAGAACCCCCGACGCTGCCTGTGACCCCGATACGCGAGGGTGGGATTACCCCGTCGAAGCAGAGGGCGACGGCGCCTTCGATCGGTTGCCGATGTCGTATTCGTAGCCGAGGATGCTCCACACCTGCTGGCGCAGATAATCAACGACCGTTTCCAGATCCAAATCGGGCAATATGACCGAGCGCACCATGACCCCATCCAAATAGGTCGAAATGAACAACGCCAGTTGCTCGGCATCGACGGGCCGGAATCGTCCTTCCGCGATACCCTGACGAATGCAATTCGACAGCATGCGGGATTCCTCCTCGTAGAACTGGCGAATCGATCGGTCGATCGAAGCGATCCGGTCACGGGTACCGGAATAGTCGAGACTGACTTTGACCAGCTTGTGGATCGGTTCGAAGAGTTGGACATGGTTGTTGAGCCAGTCGTCGATGATCTCGGCCGGATTTTCATGCCGCTCGCGAAGTTTGCGGAAGTTCTCAAACGCTTGGTCGACCGCGTTTTCTATGACCGCGCGAAACAGATCGTCCTTGCTTTCGAAGTAGTAGTAGATCAGCGCCGTATTGACGCCCGTCGCCCGCGCGATGTCCTTGATCGTGACGGATGCAAAGTTTCGCTCGGCGAACAAGTCGAGTGCGGCGGCCTTCAATTGAGCCTCGCGGCCGAGCGGTGGCATGCGATGAACCTCGCCGTCGGGACGGCCCTTGGTCCGCGGTCGGGGACGACCTGATTTTTTGATGCGGGGGGTCAATTAATCGGGCTCCTCACCTGGGCGATTCGATGCGACTGTTGCGGGCCAATCCGCCGTTCCCGCATGTTCGCTCAATTGATCCTGCCTGGTGCCACCTTATCGAAAATAGCCGAAGGTGCCTTGATGTCCACATTTTCCCATAACGCGCCGTTCGTCGACACTCTAACTCGATCGTTATCGGTTCCGACATCGGCTCCATCCGTCCGCGTCGACCAATCCGCCCTGCGCGCGGCCCTTGCACCGCGGATTTGCTTTCGATCATAATTGATTAATCGATTAATTGATAGCAGGGAGGGACAGCGTGGCCGAAACCAGCGCCTTGATGGAAGACGCCAATCGCGAAGCCTGGACCCGGCTCTGCGCGGCGGATCCGGTTCTGACCGATGTCAGGCCGGCGATCGATGTCCTGCCCGGAATGACCAAAACGACGGTGCTGACCTCGGGCCCACCGATGCCGTGGCCCGACTATGACGGCGGGCAACGCGAAGCGATCATCGGCGGCGCCCTATTCGAAGGCTTGGCCGCCGACCGGGACGGGGCGATACGACGACTGGACGATGGTGATATCGTCGTCGGCGGGTGCCATGATTATAGCGCCGTCGGATCGCTCGCCGGCATCTATACGGCATCGATGCCGGTCTTCGTCGTCACCAATGCGGCGCACGGCAATAGCGGCTTCTGCAACATGTACGAAGGCACAAACCCGCGTCGCTTGAATTATGGCGTTTACGACGACGGCGTGCGCGAGCGGCTGTTGTTCGTCAACGACGTCGTCGCGCGGATCGTCGGCGACGCGATCCGGCGGGCCGGTGGAATTCCGCTGAAGCCGATTATGAAACGCGCGCTCCATATGGGCGACGAGTTGCACAGCCGGAGCACGGCCGCCGCGCTGATTTTCTTCCGCGAGATCGTACCCTTCATGATCGACATCGCCGACCGCCAGCGCGAACAGGTGCAGCAGACGATCGCCGCCCTGACCGAAGACCACTATTTCTTCCTGCGCCTCTCGATGGCGGCGGCGAAAGCGACCGCAGACGCCGCCCGCGGCGTCGACGGCTCGTCGATGGTCACGGCCATGGCCTTCAATTGCCGAAATTTCGCGATTCGCGTGAGTGGTCTCGGGGACACCTGGTTCATCGGTCCACATGCCGAGGTCCAAGCCAAGCTCTTCGACGGCCACAGCGAAGACGAGATCACCTGGATGGGGGGCGAAAGCACGATTACCGAAACCATCGGTCTCGGCGGTTTCGCGCAAGCAGCGGCGTTTCCGCTGCAGCGCTATCAAGGCGGATCGGCCGAGGCGATGATCGAGCGCAATCGGGAACTCTACGAAATCACGCTGGGCGAGAACCCCGACTACCAGATCCCCGCCCTGGGCTATCGGGGCACGCCGACCGGCATCGATATCTTCCGCGTCATCGAGACCGGCATCCTCCCCGCCATGGACATCGGTGTCGCCGGCCGCGACGGCGGTCAGATCGGCGCCGGCGTGGTGCGCGCCTCGATGCCGTGCTTCACCGCGGCCAAGGCCGCCTATATTGCCAAATACGGGGCCGTCTAGGAGCAAATCGTTGGTCGCCATCGCCGCCGTCCGGGCGTACCTTTGACCCGTTTCGGTGCGAACATGTTCGCCCCGGCGCACGGCAATTTGGCTGGATTGGGCTGGTGTTCGGTAGCAAGAAAAGAACGTTGCTTCAATCGTTGTGGTCGGCGGAAATTCTGCCGCCCGAAGGCGTCACCGGGGCGCCGGTCGGCATCATGTTTTTCCAGGCACAGCGCGCCTTCGGGGATTTTTTCGAGGCCGGGCGCATTCTGGGAGGCGACGACCGCCATTTCATCGCCGGCGCCTATACCATCGAGGACTACCGGCTCACCGGCGACATGACCGTCACCCACTACGCCGGCGACCCGGAGCCGACCTGGGGCCAAGCTCAAGACGTGGAATTCGCGGTCTCGGCGACGCTCGACGCCAATGTCGACCGGGACGTTTTTATGATCGTCGCGACGCCTCGGATTGACGCCGCCCAGCCCATGCGCCTGCGCCTGACCCGTCGGATCAAGCTCGAATAGCCGGATAATTCGGCCAACGTTATCGCCACTGCGCCGGGAACGGATCGTTGTTGCCATCCCACACGCGGGGCGAGCGAGCGGTGTCCAATTGGTAATCGGTCTGGCGGATATCGAAAAGGCGCGCACCCAGGGCGCGCGCCGATTCGAGCGGGTCGCCCGGATCGTCGCCGACCTCGGACCGCGAATTGCCGATCCCAACCACGATACCGACGAAATCATGGTGGAGGTAACGGCACATCTCGCTCATCTGCGTGGTGATCCCGAGGCGGGCGGCGAAATTGCTCTCCTCGGCGCTGAGCAGGAGCGCCGCGCGCTTTCCCGGAATCGCTGCCGCGACCCGTTCGGCATCCGGATAGGAGGCCGCGACATAGCAGAACGTGCGATCGAGAAACGCCTTGAGCTGCGCGGATATGCCGTACCACCAGATCGGCGTGGCGTAGACGACGGTATCGGCGGTCAGGAAAAGATCGAGGAATATCCGCCGGTGACCGTCCTCGATGCTACATTGGCCGTCGGCAGTTCTGCATTTGCGGCAATCGCGGAGCATCTCCCGTTGATGATCGACGAGACGGACCAAATGGACCTCGTGGCCCGCTTCCAGGGCGCCGTCGCGCGTCGCCTCGGCGAGACGCTGCGAATTGCCCTCGACGCGCGGCGTCGAACTCAGGATCAGTACGCGCTTGCGGCCGTCGTCGCTCGACCAATCGGGGATCTTGTCGCTCATAGATTCCGTAACCTCCATCCGTGACCGGGCCGGTCTGTCCTCCGACCGCCGCCCTTGGCATTGATCTAATTAATCGATCAATCAATATTATGGTAGGGGCCGGTTGTGGCCGGTCATTTGAGTACGATCGTCAGCCCGGTGCAGTCGATCCGGAATTCGGGACACCACCGCGTACATGAAAGAGGAAGTGAGCCATGGCCGATCGATTTCCCATCCACGATGAAAGCAACGCGCCGGACGCCGCGCTCGAACAACTGACCGCGACGCGCGAGGAGTTCGGCATGATTCCCAATCTGGAGGGAACCATGGCGCTGGCCCCGCCCCTTCTCAAAGGCTATGGCGCGCTGTGGGACCTGTTCGACGAAACGTCGTTTTCGCCGGTCGAGCGGCAGGTCGTCTATCAGACCGCCAACTTCGAAAACGAGTGCGATTATTGTGTCCCGTGGCACACCCTGCTTTCCAGGCAGGCCAAGATGGATCCCGAAGACGTCGCCGCGCTGCGCGCCGGCGGCCGGCTTGGCGATCCGAAGCTGGAGGCCCTCCGCGTGTACAGCCAGGCGGTGATTCGGACCAAGGGCAAGATCGCCGAGAGCGATTTGGCGGCGTTCTTCGACGCCGGCTGGGAACCGCAACAGGCGCTCGAAGTGGTGTTGGGAATCGCGACCAAGGTGCTCAGCAATTACACCAACTCGATCGCGGGCACGCCGCTCGACGCCGAGGTGCAGAAACTGGTGTGGCACAAGCCGACCATCAAACCGCGGACCGAGGATTGACTGAAACCATTCCGCGAGCGCATGACGTCTATGACCGCCTCGGACTAGATCCGCAATTCGCGGCGGCAGGCGTCACGGATCGCCGCCCTCGTCGACAAATTTGACGTCATCGCCGAGAACATCCGCGACCATCTTGTGCAGCAGGCGAATGTCGGGGACGACGATACGACCCCGCTCCCGACGGATCACGCCGTTCCGGGCCAGGCTGGACAGCTCGCGGGTGACCGCCTCGCGGTGGGTGCTGACCCGGCTCGCGATATCGGCGTGGGTCGGCGCCGGGGCAACCACCGCCGCGCCCCCTTCGATATTACCCTCGAGCGCCAGTCGGAGGAGTTCGGCATGAATCCGGTTTCGAACCGCCAACGTGCTGAATTCGAACACGCGTTCGGTCAGCGAGCGGATGTTCGCGGTCAAGTGCCGAAGGATGGCCGCGGTAAACTCCGGATGTTCGGCGGCGAGTTGCCAGAACTGCCGTGACGTGATCGACGCCAAGTGCGATTCGATGACCGCGACAACCGATGCCGACCGGGGTTGATCATCGATCGCGGACAGCTCGCCAAATATGCTGCCGGCGGGGAGGTCGCGAAAAATGACCTCCTTGCCCTCCTCCGAATAGATGACGACCCGGACCGTTCCACCAACGATAAAGAAGACGTCCGTCGTCCCATCGGACTCGCCGACGACGATCTCGCCGGCGCCGTAGGTCCGCCAAGCGCATGACCGGGCAACCACATCCCTTACGTTTTGCGGCAACGCCTCCAGGCACCTGATACCGTCAAGATTGTTGCTCACCGTGCTCATGGCCAATCATGTCGTAACGGTTTCGAACTCCCTCCGTTCACCATAGCACAACGAGCACCCTGGTGCCGGATAGCGACCGCGTGTGATGCGGCCGTGCTCGATTCCTAGCCGTTCGGCGGGACCGATTCCATGAGCGTATCGATGAAGGCTTCGGAGGCCGGAGTCAGTGCGCTATTCGACCGTGTCAGGATGTGAAGTGGGCGGCGCACATCGGCGTATCGCAACGGCAGAAAGCACGCCTTGTCGGTGTCCAGCGGCACGGCAAGACGGGGCAGAACGGTGATCCCGACACCCGCCGCGACGAGAGCCAAGATCGACGTCGTATTGCGCACCATCAGTCGCGATCGGCCCAGGACCGCCTGAAATTCCGGGGCCTCGATCAACGCACAGATGCCATTCGCGATCAAAGAATGTCCATCGAGGTCGGCCCAGGAGAGCGGTCGATCCAGGTTGGTCAGCGGATGGCCGACCGGGCACACGACGCCGAAGGCGTCGATCATCAGCGGCGAGACGTTCAATCCGACCTGGCGCCCCGGGACCGTCGCAATGCCAATGTCGACCCGGCCCTGGTCGACGAAACGGCGCACGGTCCGCGAGTCCATGTCCCGGATATCGACCTCGATGCCGGGCCAGCGGGCGAGATAAGTCTGAAGCGCAAGCGGTAGGACAAGCGTCGCGAAGGACGGCACGCAGGCCACCGAAATTTGGCCCATTTCGTTGCGCGCGTAGCTCTCTATCGACCGGACGGTCTGGGTAAACTGTTCGACCTCGCGCCGCGCTTGATCGAGCACATAGGCGCCGAGACCGGTCAGGCGTGACTTGCGGTCGCCTTCGAATAGCGGCCGTCCGAGATGTTCCTCCAATCGCTTCAAAGTCATCGAGACCGCCGACGGCGTGCGCCCGAGCCGGTCGGCGGCGTCGGTTATGTTGCCGGCCTCGGCGACGGTGACGAAGGTGCGCAACGCTTCGACCCTGACAACCATGACTTCACCGCTATTTCAGAAATATTGAAATATGATCAAATAATTTCAGTTTGTCAAAAACCGCGGCCATGGCCACGATGGCCGCGGTGACAGCGCGCAAGATACCGAGTGAGGTCGGGTGTCGAACATTTTCAGGAACTATATCGCCGGCGATTGGGCCGGGTCCGACGGCGCGATCGAGAATCGCAGCCCGTCCGATCGGTCAGATGTCATCGGCCATTACGCCCAGGCGACCGGCGAACAGCTCGAGCACGCGCTCGCCGCTGCGCGCGAGGCGCAGGCGACCTGGGCCAAGAGCGGCCTGGAGAATCGCTACGCCGCGCTCATGGCGATCGGCGAGGAGCTCAAGGGCCGCCGCGCCGAACTTGGCGAGCTGCTGTCGCGAGAGGAAGGCAAGCCGCGCGCCGAGGGCGTTGGAGAGGTATTTCGGGCGGGGCAGTTCTTCACCTATTTCGCCGCCGAGGTGCTGCGGCAAATCGGCGATACGGCCGATTCGGTACGTGACGGCATCGAGATTGACGTTCGCCGCGAACCCGTCGGCGTCGTCGCCATCATCTCGCCGTGGAATTTCCCGGTCGCCACCGCGGCATGGAAAATCGCGCCGGCCCTCGCCTTCGGCAACGCGGTCGCGTGGAAGCCCGCGAACCTGACCCCCGCCTCGGCCTGGGCGTTGAGCGAGATCATCTCGCGCCAGGGCCTGCCGGACGGACTTTTCAATCTGGTCATGGGGTCCGGCCGGGAGATCGGCCAGCGCCTGATCGAGAGCCCCTTGATCGACGCCATCTCGTTTACCGGTTCGGTCGCTGTCGGCCGCGGTATCGCGGCCTCCGCGATCGCCAACATGACCAAGGTGCAACTCGAGATGGGCTCCAAGAACCCGCTGGTGGTGATGGACGACGCCGACATCGATATCGCCGTGCAGTGCGCCGCCAACGGCGCCTATGGCGGGACCGGCCAGAAATGCACCGCATCGTCGAGACTGATCGTACACGAAACAGTGCATGACGCCTTCGTCGAGAAGCTGGCGGCGGCGGTCCGCGCGCTCCGGGTCGGCCACGCGCTGGCCGAGGGCACGCAGATCGGGCCGGTGGTCAGCGCGGAGCAGCTCGAAGCGAACCTCGGATACGTGCGGCTCGCGATCGACGAGGGCGCCGAGCATATTCTCGGCGGCGAGCGGCTCGAGTTCGAGAGCGACGGCTACTACATGGCGCCGGCCCTGTTCGCCGGCACCCGCAATGACCAGCGCGTCAATCGGGAGGAGATGTTTGCGCCGATCGCCTGCGTCATCAAGGTCGGTGCCTACGAAGAGGCGCTGGCCGCCGCCAACGATACCAGCTTCGGGTTGACCTCCGGCATCGTCACCTCATCGCTGGCGCGGGCCAGCCATTTCCGGCGCAACTCGAAGACCGGCTGCGTCATGGTCAATCTGCCGACGGCGGGAACCGACTACCACGTCCCCTTCGGCGGGCGCGGTGATTCGAGCTTCGGTCCGCGAGAACAGGGCCGCTACGCGGCCGAATTCTACACCACCGTCAAGACGTCCTATGTCAGTGCGGGTGTGCCGGCATGACGGCGTCCGACACATCACCCGACCGCCCGATCGTCATCGACGGCCTGCAATACTGTAATTGGTCGGAGACGATCTTTCGGCAAATGCGCGAGGGCGGCGTCGATGCCGTCCACGTCACGATCAGCTATCACGAATTGTTTCGCGAAACGGTAACCAATATCGAATCGTGGAACCGGTTGTTCGAGCGGCACCCCGACCTGATCATGCCGGGGCGCTGGGCGAGCGATGTTCACGAAGCGCGACGGAGCGGCCGCACGGCGATCTTTTTTGGCTTCCAGAATTGCAGCTCGATCGAGGACGATATCGGCCTGATCGAGATCGTGCACGCTCTCGGTGCGCGCTTTATGCAGCTCAGCTACAACAACCAATCCTTGCTGGCGACCGGCTGCTACGAAGTCGAGGACCCGGGAATCACGCGCATGGGGCGCGAGGCGATCAAAGAGATGAATCGCGTCGGGCTGGTCGTCGACATGTCGCATTCGGCCGAGCGCTCGACCCTCGAGGCGATCGAGATCTCGGAGCGCCCGATCGCGATCACCCATGCCAATCCGGCGTTCTGGCACCCGGCCCGGCGCAATAAATCGGACGCGATTCTGAAGGCGCTGTCGGCGTCGGGCGGAATGCTCGGCCTCTCGCTCTATCCCCACCACCTGAAAGGCGCCACCGATTGCACGCTTGAAGAATTCTGCGAAATGGCCGCGCGAACCGCCGAGATTGTCGGTGTCGACCAGCTCGGCATCGGCTCCGACCTGTGCCAGGGCCATCCCGACAGCGTGGTCGAATGGATGCGCACGGGCCGCTGGACCAAGGACATCGATTATGGCGAAGGATCCAAGGCCAACGCCGGATTTCCGCCCCAACCGGAATGGTTCCGGGACAATCGCGACTTTTCCAACATCGCGCGCGGATTGCGCGACACCGGCTTTTCCGAACAAGAGGCCGCGAAGGTCCTGGGAGAAAATTGGCTGACGTTCTTCGACCGCAACTTCGTTCCGAAAGAAAAGCTGGCCGCAGAGTCGAACGCCTGACCGTCACGTGTGACGTCACGCGGGCAATACTCGAAAGGGAGACTTCAACATGACAGACATACCGGCAGGTCCGGGAACACGGGCCAGTGGATTTGACGGCGTCAAAATCCCCATTTTTGCGATGACCGGTGGGTTTATCGCTCTCTTCTGCCTTCTCGCCCTGGCCGACCTCGACACCCTCCAGGCGATCGTCGACGCGGGCTTTGCCTGGTCGGCGAAATACTTCGGCCTTTACTGGCAGTTCTTGTTGCTGGCGACATTCCTCATCGGCCTGCTGATTGCGGCCCTACCCGGCGGGAAGGCCGTTCTCGGCGGCCTTGCAAAGCCCGAGTTTACGGTTTTCCAATGGGGCTCGATGATCATGTGCACCTTGTTGGCCGGTGGCGGCGTGTTCTGGGCCGCCGGCGAACCGATGGCGCATTTCGTATCGGCGCCACCCTATTTCGGCATTGAAGGCCAGACCGCCGAGGCGGCCTATCCGGCGCTGGCGCAATCCTTCATGCATTGGGGCTTCCTGGCGTGGGCGATTCTCGGCAGCCTGACCACGGTCATGCTGATGCATTACCACTACGACAAGGGTCTGCCGCTGGCGCCGCGCACGTTGCTCTATCCGGTATTTGGCGACCGGGCGATCAACGGGCCGATTGGCTGAGTCGCCGATGCGGCCTGCATCATCGCGGTGGTGGCCGGCACGGTCGGGCCGATCGGTTTCCTCGGCCTTCAGGTCAGCTACGGCCTCAATGCCCTGTTCAGTGTTCCCGACGGCTTTACCACTCAAGCCCTCGTCATCGCCGGTCTCGTCGCCATTTACACGATTTCGGCGATCACCGGCATCAACAAGGGCATCCAGTTCTTGAGCCGTTTCAATATCATCCTCGGCTTCGCCCTGCTCGCCTTCATGCTGGTCGCAGGGCCAACCCTGTTTATCTTCGATGGCTTCTTCGGCGGTCTTGGCACCTATGTGTCCAACTTCTTCGGAATGGCGCTTTATCGCGGCGATTCGGGGCTGTTCGGCGAACCCGGATGGCTCGGCTGGTGGACTGTCTTCTTCTGGGGCTGGTTCCTCGGCTATGGGCCGCTGATGGCGATGTTCATTGCGCGCGTTTCCCGCGGCCGCTCGATCCGTGCGATCGTCATCATGCTTTCGATCGTCGCTCCGATCGTGACCAATTTCTGGTCTACCATCGTCGGCGGCACGGGCTTGGCACTGGAACTCGCCGATCCCGGCACCATCTCCGCCGCTTTCGAGGGCTTCAATTTGCCCGCCGCACTGCTCGCCATCACACAGGGGCTGCCGGCCGGGTTCCTGATCTCGATCCTGTTCCTGATCCTGACCACGGTGTTTGTGGCGACCACCGGCGACTCGATGACCTATGTCATCGCCGTGGCCATGTCGAGCTCCGACAACCCGTCGACCCCGGTGCGTGTGTTCTGGGGCGTGGCGATGGGCGCGATGGCGTTGATATTGATCTCCGTCGGCTCGGCCGGGTCTCGAAGCTGCAATCGTTCATCGTGGTGACCGCGGTGCCGGTATCGCTGATCCTGTTGCCGTCGCTTTGGGACGCGCTGCGGATCACGCTGGCGTCGGGCAAGGAGGCCAGGCTGGCGGCACCCAGCGCCGCCTAGCCGGCACAACGCTTCGGGCGGAGAGGCGGCTGCCGGCGGCCGTCTCTCCGATCCGCCCGGACTCTCCCATCGAAGCGGTCTACAATTCGGCTCGTCGACCTCTTGAGGTGCTTATGAACGAAAATGCCGGCCATGAGGCCAAAATCCAATTGCGCGATCCATCGCTCGTCATGCGGCTCGATCGGTTGGGTAGCTTCCACCAGACCCGGCTCAGCTTCATGCGTGCCTTGATGCGCCGGGTCAAGCGCGAACGCTGGCGCTTCGAGCGGCCGGTATGGCGGATCGACGAAAACGGCGTCGGGGTCGCGGTGTATACGGCGCAAGCGCCCCACCATGTCTACAGCCTAATCGCCTATGGGCACGAACTCCCCCCCGAGCTGCGCACCGACCGCGTCATCGCCGAGGCCTGGGATTCCACCTACGCCTTGTTCGACGGCATACCCAGCGAAGCCGATATCGAACGGCTGGCTCATAACGTGCCCAAGCAGGAAGCCGGACGCTATCTCTCGAGCGAGCTCGTGCTGTCGCGGGCCAACAAGAGCGTCAGGCTGTTCGAGCATGTCGTGTCGCGGCTCGCCGAGGGGAGGCAGCCGGATGTGGAACAGGTCGAGGCGGTCGGCTATTTGATGCGAACCACCGCCGTCTACGGAAACGGCAAATTCGGTATTGCCGATCGCGATGTTATCGCCGCGCGGCCCGAAGTGGCAGGCCCGTTTCGCGCCGAGATGCTGACGGTTTGGCTGATCCGCAACTTCACTGTCGATCTCGCCGAGCATATAGCGCGCGAACGCGGCGGGTCGCAGGCGGTCGCGCTCGACCCGGCCATCCGCCGCCGCCTCGGCGTCGGCAACTCGACCGGCCTCGGCATGGCGCCCTTCCTGGTCAATCATCCGACGCTGATCAACAGTTGGATCGAGGCTCGCGAGACCGCTCTGGCGCGCGTTCGGTCCCTCGTCGAAGCGACGAATGACGCGACCGCCGTCTTCACGGCAACCCTTGCGCGCGCGCGCCATCTGGCCGAAGAGTGGCAGACCGGCGACGCGCGGCAGGCCGACCGAATCATCGCCCTGCAGGCCGATCTCACGGCCCTCGCGGCCCATGTCGATGCCGGCGCCTTGTCGGCCGTACAGCCCTGGGATTCGCTCTATCGCTGGGCCGAGGAGAACCTGTCCCTGGAGGGACAGGAGATGACCGTGACACTGCTCATCGAACCCCACGCCGATCTGGTCGACGATCTGACGGTGCGGATGAGCGTCGACGAGGAGGCAGCGTTTCCGATCGGCGGCTCGATCAGCGTCGGCGAAATGAAGTCGCTCGTCGCGCACGACTATGCCTGGGCCCTGTCGATCGACTTCGACCTGCCTCACGAGAGCGCCCGGTTCTGGTATGTCTCCGAAGAAAAGCTCGAGCCGCGCCTCGGCGAACGGGACCTGGAAGCTGGCAGCGAACTCGAGGAGCCGTTGGCGATTGCACGCGACATGCGGCGTTTCCACGACGCGCTCGGCGCCTTCGACCGGAACGAAAAGCTGGCCGCGTTCCTGCTCGCCCATCCCCAATACCGGCATTTGGCGCGGCGCGCCCAGATCGTCGGCGCGCACCCTTATGCCGAAATCCGCGACAATGTGATCAGCGCCGATCTGCGCGCCATCGACCTGTTGCGGTGCAAGCTGTCCTTCTTCGGCGCCACCAAATTCGACCCCCGATCCGACCGCTGGGTCCGCATCACGATGTACCAGGACGCGCCCTTTCCCGATGAAATCGATCGCGTCGCGGCAGACGATTGGGCCTATCCGATGGCGGCCGCGCGATGATCGCGTGCTCGGTCAACGAACTCGAGGCGCTGACCCGGCGCGCGTCGCGCGGTGCCGGGCTGACCTGGGGCCTGGCCGAAGACGCCGGCAAAGCGATGCGCTGGCTGGCCGTCCGCGGATGGCCCGGCGGGGCCCTCATTGCCCGTCACCTGGAACGCTACGATGGCGTGCCCTACGCTGAGGTGGCGCCGAAAATTTCAGGAGCCGAATGGTCGGCCCGGTCGCGGGATATCTGTCCGGTGATCGCCGGCGCCGCATTGAGCGATCGCGCGCGCGACCTGGCGCCGGGGCGCCCGCTAACCCTGTCGTCGGTGGCGTACCCCGCCCTGCTTTGTGCGTTTCTCGGCCGCGCGGCCCGGTCGACAGACACTGTGTTCGAGGTCCGCTGGCCCGGCGTTGTCATTCAATGCCGCGCCGGCGGTCTCCGGGTCGAAACCGGGGACACGAGCGCGATCGAGACCGATCGGGCGGAGAATGTCGTGGTCGAATGTTTGCCGGACGATCCCGATGCACGCTCGTCGTCGGCGCTGGCGGACAGTATCGAGATGGCGCCGGAGGATTGGGCCCGGCTGAAACGCTTGGCGGCCCGAACCTATGTGCCGGCGAGCACCGAATCGCGAATCCGTGGCGCCGGTGCCGGGACGACGGATAACGACTGATTTCAACAGAAAACGGGGGCGAAGCCGTGGGCGACCAGATCCAAATGAGTGTTGCCGAGATCGAGGCGTTGGCGCTCGCGGCGCTGATCGAGTCGGGGACGCTCGAATCGAACGCGGCGCCGCTGGCACGGGCGGTCGCGACCTCCGAGCGGGACGGAATCCCCAGTCACGGCCTGATGTATCTGGCGACCTACTGCGAGCATGTCAGGTGCGGCAAGGTCGACGGCCGTGCCGTACCCGAGCTCCATCGGCAAAGCCCGGGCAGCCTGATCGTCGACGCGCAGACCGGGTTCGCCCATCCCGCCATAGAGTTGGGGTTCCCGGCGCTTATCGAGGCGGCGCGTGAAAACGGCATCGCCGGGCTCGGCATCCGCAATTCGTATAATTGCGGCGTCCTCGGCTATCACACCGAACGCCTCGCCACGGCCGGCCTGCTCGGCATCGGCTTCACCAATGCGCCGGCGTCGATCGCACCGGTCAATGGCCGCAGCCCCGTCGTCGGCACCAACCCGATCTCGGTCGCGGTCCCCGATGGCGAGGACGGATCGGTCATCCTCATCGACCAAAGCGCCAGCGTCGTCGCCAAGAGCGAGATCATGAAACACGCGCGGGACGGCCGTCCGATCCCCGAGGGATGGGCGCTCGGGCCGGATGGGTTTCCGACCACGGATCCCGATCTGGCCCTGCAGGGATCGATGAGCCCGGCCGGCGGCTACAAGGGCGTCGGCATGGCGCTGTTCGTCGAGATCATGGCGGCTGCCCTCTCGGGCGCGACACTCGACATCAACGCCAGCCCGTTCTCGGGGACGAAAGGCGGGCCGCCGCGGACCGGACAGTTCTTTATCGCCATCGACCCCGCGGCGTTCGCCGGGGACGGCTTCGCGTCGACCATCGCGGAACTGGTTCAAGCGATCACCGACCAGCCCGGAGTCCGGCTTCAGGGTCAGGGCCGCAAGGCGGCGCGGCGGCGGTCCGATCGCAAGGGCATCGCGGTTGATCCTGCGACCAGGAGCAAGATCGAAGCGCTGCTCTGATCGACGCTGCCATGGAATCTCCGCCGCGTTCGGCATGAGCGGCGCGGCCGAACGCGTCCGCGGTTGCCGAACATAGGTCGCGAATGTCTCTTCACGCCTCGGCGGGCGATGACTATCCTGACCTCACCGAGCCAAGAGTTTTCCATGGAACGCGACCATGTCCCTTTCGTTGGATGACCTCACAGCGCAGATCGAGTCGGGAGAGATCGACACCGTCGTCGTTGCCGATACGGACATGCAAGGCCGCCTCTATGGCAAGCGTCTGTCGGGACGCCACTTTCTCGAGGTTGGGAAGGACGGCGTCGGCACCTGCTCGGTGGTTCTCGGCTGGGGCCAGGACCATGCGCTCGATCCGGGCTATCGGTTCACCGGTTGGGATACCGGCTACCCGGATATGATCTCTGTTCCCATCCTATCGACGTTGCGGTCTTGCGGATGGCATCCGCGCACCGCGCTGGTCCTCGCCGATGCCCGGTCGCTCGAGGGAGAAGCGGTCGACGTGTCGCCGCGGGTCATGCTGCGGCGCCAGCTGGACCGTTGCGAGGCCTTGGGGCTCCATCCCAAGTGCGCCTCGGAGCTCGAGTTCTTCTTGCTTCGCGAAAGCCCCGATTCCTTGCATGAAAAGGGCTTCGTCAATATTCGGCCGCGCCACCACGCCATGCATCCGGAAACCGTGATGCGCACCTCCGAGGACGAAGACTTCGCCCAGACCCTGCGTGGCGCCCTGGCGCAGTCTGATGTCCTGGTCGAGTTGGTCAAGGCCGAATACTCGCCGGGTCAGATGGAGGTCAACCTGCGGTACGACGACGCATTGGCGGCGGCCGACGCCCACATGCTGCTCAAGACCGCGGCCAAGGAGATCGCTTTGCAACAGGGCCTGGTCGCGACCTTCATGGCCAAAGTGAGCCATGATTTGGGCGGCAGCAGCTGCCATGTGCACATGTCGATGCTCGATGGATCCGGCGCCTCGGCGTTTGACGACGGCGACGGCAGCATGAGCGAGACCATGCGCTCGTTCGTCGCCGGCATCCTCAAATATGGGCGCGACTTTTTCCTCCTCTTCGCGCCGACGACGAATTCATACAAGCGCCTGATACCCAACACCTTCGCCCCGGCCCGTTTGGGGTGGGCAATCGACAACCGAACCGTCGCCCTCAGGGTCATCGGCCGAGGTACGGCGAAGCGGATCGAGAACCGGATACCGGGCGCCGACGTCAATCCCTATCTGGCTTATGCCGCCATGCTTGCGGCAGGCATCAGCGGGATCGAGCAAAAACTGGCGCTCGAGGACGCACCGCAGGACGGCAATGCCTATGCCCAGGACAGCGGGGCGCCGATCCCCGCCGATCTTGTGGAAGCGACCGCCGCCTTCGCCGATTCCGAGGTGGTGGCGGCGGCGTTTACGGCGGATGTCCAGGCGCACTACGCCAATTTCGGGCGGCAAACCGCCGGCGCCTTCGACACCAAGGTCACGGATGTCGAGCGGCGACTGCTGTTGCTCGATATTTGACCGGCTCGGATTGCCGGAAATCACGGAGGTTGTGAGTATGAGTGCCGACGAAGATGACGCCACTTTGACGGTCGATCCCGTTGCCTTTGTCCGCGAGGTCGAAAAGGTCTGGCAGGCCCGCGACGGTCGGGCCGCCGCCGCCGCCTACACCGATGACGCCGTCGTCTATTACGGCCAGGGGCAGGCCCATCGGGGCGAAGCGTTGCGAAACTGGCCCGCGGCCTGGTTCGCCTATGCCAAGGATCTGCACATCAACAAGACCTATCGCGGTCATCACGGCGACTGCATCGCCGGCACCTGGGAGAGCCGCTACACCAACCCGGAGACCGGAAAGGTGATGCGTGAGCGCGGCGCCGAGTTGTTCTTCCTCCGCGGCGAGATGGTCTACGAGCACCACATGTGGCAGCACAGCTGGTCCGAAGGCGAGACGCCGGAAAACAAAGGCTTCTCGACCGACTGACGGCTACCGCAGGCGCTCCGCCACGGTACGAGTCCCGCCCACTTCTCAGCCGGTGACGGCGAAGCGGATCGGAACCCACAGGTCGGTGACCAGTAGGGCGATCAAGAGCACGGCGAACGATACCAGCACCCAGAACGCGGCCTCGCGCATCGACAGGCTCTTCATCGCCATGGCGTGACCGCCGTGACCGGCCATTTGTTCCCCGTCGGCGGGCTCGGGTGATGCATGGCCCAAGCCGGGCGCCGGACCGTCGGCGTTGGGCAGGGTCATGCAGCCGTGCTTGAGATGGTTCTTGACCAGCCAATAATTGATCGGATAGGCGAAGGCGCCGCCGACAATCGACGCCAGGCACATACGAAACCAGAAGGTCGCCGTCAGGGGACTGTCCGAACCCTGCCAAATCGACTCGAGGACGACCATGGTCGGGATCATTCCCGCCATCACGAAATTCATCGACACAGTCTCGGCGAACAACGTCTTGCGCACCGCCAACAAATAATCGCCGTTGTACATGGCGAGCATCATCAACGCCTGGAAGACGAACAGACCGCACACGAAACCGGCGAGGTACTCGACGATCGCGTCCCAACCGTTGCTGAGCCCAAGCGCCGGGACCACGGAGGCCGCCAAAAGGATGCCGGTGGCGTCGCCGGCGAGACAGTGCATCTCGCTGTTCAGGCTTTGCTTCCAGATCGGCTTCGTGAAGCGGTCATGGCCACCCGGAAATGGTCGCCGGCATCCGAGCAGATAAAAGAAGGCACCTACGGGTCCGGTATATGCGGTGACCAATATCCAAGCCAGTCTTTGCACCCAGCTGGTAACGCCGTTGGTCACCGAATCCCAGATGACGAAAATCAGGCTCGCGGCCGTGAGGCCGAACCAGACCAACATTGCACCGCCGAGCATTTTGGCTCACCTCACGCTTGCACAAACCTGGCTCCGGTACCGTGGTCACACATCCGCCATCTGGAACCGGTGGTCCACCCTACTACGGATCCTGTGGGTCGCGTAGTTTCCGAATCGGAATGGGACGGGGACCGGCTGGTTGACCGGCCGATGGCTAAACCACGCTCTCGACAGCCTCGGCGCGCCTCGCTTCGCGTTTGCGCTGGACCGGATCGAGATTGCGTTTTCGCAACCGGATGGACCGGGGTGTGACCTCGACCAATTCGTCTTCGGCGATATAGGCGATCGCCTTCTCCAATGTCATGCGGATGGGCGGCGTTAGAACCACTGCCTCGTCGGTCCCCGAGGCGCGAATATTCGTCAACTGCTTGGTCTTGAGCGGGTTGACGTCGATATCGCGGCCTCGGGTGTGCTTGCCGATGATCATCCCGGGGTAAACCTTTTCACCGGCGCCGATGAACATCGGGCCCCGTTCCTCCAGGCTCCACAACGCGTAGGGCACCGACTTGCCGGCGGCGATCGAGACCAGCACGCCGTTGTGACGGGTCGCGATCGCTCCCTTGTAGGGGGCGTAGGAATGGAACAGGCGGTTCATCACGCCGGTCCCGCGGGTATCGGTCATGAACTCGCCGTGATAGCCGATCAGCGCGCGCGACGGCACCAGGAATTCGAGCCGCTGCTTGCCGCCCCCCGAAGGCCGCAACAGGGTGAGTTCGCCCTTGCGCTGGCTCAGCTTTTCGACCACTGCGCCGGAATGCTCCTCATCGACGTCGATCACCACTTCTTCGATGGGCTCCTCGCGCCGGCCGGTTTCCGGGTTGACCCGGAACAGGACCCGCGGGCGGCTGATTGAAAGCTCGTAGCCTTCGCGGCGCATCTGTTCGATCAGCACCGACAGCTGCAGCTCACCGCGGCCGGCCACCTCGAATACGTTCTTCTGACCGGTTTCGCTGACGCGGATCGCCACGTTGCCCTCGGCCTCGCGCCGCAAACGATCCCAGATCATGCGCGAGGTGACTTTGTTGCCCTCCTGCCCGCCGAGCGGCGAATCGTTGATCGAGAAGGTCATCGCCAGCGTCGAGGGATCGATCGGCTGAGCGGCAATCGCGTCGGTCACCGTCGGATCGCAGATCGTGTCGGCGACCGTGGCCCGCTGCATTCCCGCCACCGCCACGATATCGCCGGCCCGGGCATGGTCGACGGCTACGCGCTCGAGGCCGCGGAACGCCAGAAGCTTGGTGATACGGGTGTGCTCGATCACCGCGCCGTCGCGGGCCAAGGCCTTGACCGTCATATTGGTCCGCAGCGTGCCCGAGCTGATTTTGCCGGTCAGCAGCCGGCCGAGAAAGGGGTCGGCCTCGAGCGTCGTCGCCAGCATCGCGAACGGCCCGCCGTCATCGGCTTGCGGCGGCGGCACGTGACGGCAGATCAGCTCGAAGAGCGGCTCCATGCCGTCGCCCGCGTCCCTCGGCTCGGCCGCCGCCCAACCCTGCTTGGCCGAGGCGAACAGGGTCGGAAAGTCGAGCTGCTCGTCGGTCGCGTCGAGTACCGAGAACAGGTCGAACACTTCGTCGTGGACGGCGTGGGCGCGCTGGTCGGGCCGGTCGACCTTATTGATCAGAACGATCGGCTTGAGCCCCAGCTTGAGTACCTTGCCGAGCACGAACTTCGTCTGCGGCATGGGCCCTTCGGCGGCATCGACCAGCACCACGATGCCGTCCACCATGCTGAGGACGCGCTCCACTTCGCCGCCGAAATCTGCATGGCCCGGCGTGTCGACGATGTTGATGCGCACGCCCCGCCACACGATCGAGGTGCATTTCGCCAGGATGGTGATGCCCCGCTCGCGCTCCAGATCGTTCGAATCGAGTGCCCGCTCGGCGACCTGCTGGTTGTCGCGGAAGGTGCCGCTTTGCCGCAGCATGCAATCGACCAGCGTCGTCTTGCCATGATCGACATGGGCGATGATCGCGATGTTGCGCAATTCCATGGGACAACTCGAACCTAAGCCAAACAAAAGGCGCCGCCGGATCGCTCCGGCCGCCGCCGTCAGGGATATGGGAACAATCGATGGCGATTTCCACCCGCGCCGACGGACCATAGCGCAGGCGAGCCAGTAGCTCGCGGAAACCGAACGGCTTGACGATATGGTGGACGGCATCCGGGCCGCCGTCAAAGCGATTGTGCCGCCGGCCGGTGGCCACCGACGTCGCCGCCGCCCGCAGCGGCGAGGATTTGTTCATCGTCGCCGACGATCTGCAGATCCTGAGCGGACGGGTCACCCGGCTGAAGAGCGTCCACGCCTATTCCGAGAGCCCGCAGTCGAAGACCCGGCACTTCGTCTCCAACGTCCAGGCCGCGGCGACCGGCGACGGCCTGATCGAGGTCAAGGCGAATTTTCTCGTCACCCAGGCGCGCAAGGGTCTCGTCGATACCTTCGTCGGCGCCTACCACCATGTCCTCAAACGCGACGGCGGGGAACTCCGCTACCTTCGCCGGCGGGCGATCCTCGACCACGATGCGCTGCGCCCCCACGGTCGGGTGACGATCATTCTTTAGCGCCGAGCGGGGCGCCGCAACCGGCCAGCGCCGATGGCGCATGGCGGCGGAAGGTCCCGGTATCGAATCGATCGCCATTCCCGCAAGCGGGGCCGAAACGGGTGCTTTCAGTGATAGTGTGTATGGGCGGCACCGACCGCGCGCGGCGATGACAGAGGGAGAAATTCGAATGACGGGAGCCGACGAACATTCCGGTGGCTGCCAGTGCGGCGCCATGCGCTATGCGGTATCCGGAGCGGCCATCTGGTCTGCCGGCTGTTGCTGTCGCGACTGCGCCCGGGCCGCCGGAACGCCCTATATCGTCTGGGTCGGGTTCCCGCCGGACCGGGTGCGGTTCCTCTCCGGTGCGCCGCGGGTCCACGCCTCGTCCGAAGGCGTGCTCCGGGGTTTCTGCGAGCGCTGCGGGACGACCCTGACCTATGGCCGCGACCCGGCCTTCGAGGCGGTCGAGCCCACGCTCTACGTGGCGGCGGCGACGCTCGACGATCCCGACGCCTACCCGCCGAGCGAGGTCGTCTGGTATGACCAGCGGCCGGGCTGGTTCGCCCTGGCGGGCGACATCCCGCTCCACGGCGAGGTCAGCCCGGAGAACGCCGCGCGGTCCTATGCCCGGGTCCTCGAGACGAAGTGAGGTCGGCCAACGGGACCGGTACGGTGCGCACAAAATTTCGCCATCGCAAGCGGCCGTCGTATAGTGTGAACGAGCAAGACCGGGTACTGTCAGGATCCTCGAGGGAGGATCCGTTCGAAGAATTGGCAAGGAGGGAGACATGACGCATAAATATGCTGGCGGGTGTGATCATATACACAGCCACGCTGACAACGAGCCGATCGACAACCATACCTGCCACTGCTCTGTCTGTAAGCGTGTTACCGGGCAGGACACGACGCATGTCGTTTTTTTCAATCACGGCGACCTGGCCGTCGACAATTCCGACGGCTTGAACCGTCAGCCGTTCAATGACCAAAACCCGGACGGGCCATTGGAACTATGCACCTGCGCAACCTGTGGCACACCGATCATGCTCGACGACAAACAAGGTCGCATCCGAGCGATCGTGCCGAACCTGATGGGTTTTGATCCGGATAGCCTGCCGGCGACCTATCATGCCTTCTATGATCCGGCCAGCGGTGCCCCGGCGCCCGATGACGGGCGTCCCGTATGCGAAGGGCTTCGCCCGGAATTTGTCTGGCCGCAGTCAGCCTGAAGAATTCTCTCTGGTTGAGATTTCCCGTTCGCCCGGCGAGCTATAACCGAATCTTGGTGATGGCGTGATGTAGAGGCGGCGTATCCTGGCGATGTTGAGGTCGCCGATTTCCAAGAAGGAAGGATACGCCATGTACGAGGATAGAGTTGTTTCGTTTTCCCATCCAGATGCGATTT
>JAAEOK010000052.1 GCA_024244705.1 Alphaproteobacteria bacterium | reverse complement strand
GTGTTGGCGAAGCCGTTGGCGTTGAGGAACCACATCGAGGTGGCGTCCTGGGCCAGCGGCACGAAGATGTCGAGGTTGCCTTCCTGCGCGCTGCCGAACTGGCCGCCGGGCGCGATCCACGGGCCCCACTTGTCCTGCGCCGCCGCCTCGTCGACCGGAAGCTGCGCCGCCACCGCCACCGTCGCCGCGCCGACCAGCAACGTGGTCTTCAGCGAGGCCGCCGGGCGGGCGCTCGAAATGGATGAGAGGGTGATTAGCTTGGCGTCGTCAACGCGTGCGGCCATTAGGCGGCTCCCCTTGCTCTGGCGCCGCACCCCATCGTCATGGCGCGCAACGCATGTTACTCCAATCGAACGCGCATCGGTCCATAACGCAGGAGGGTCCGATGCACTACAAATCCGCGTTTCTCACACGGTATTGCCGCGATATTCCCATCGCCGCGCGACAATTTCCAGTCGAAACGCAAAGACATGTTTCGAGAATCGACATTTTTTTTCTAACTGTGGCAAAATTGCCACAGAATCGCCGGTTCGACGGCCGATATCCGGCTACTCTGCGTACGTGAAGGTGGTGCTGAGACGACCGTCGACGAAATAGGCGGCATAACCGGTCGCGGTGCGTTCCCAGTAGAGGCAATAACGCTTGCCTTGGCGCCACTTAGTCCACGTCAGGCAGACCGTATCGCCATCGAATTCCCAAGTCCCGGTATCGCTGTCGTTGGCGGTCGCGATGGCCATGGTGCCGTCACGAAAATAGGTGCCCTTGAAGGGGCCGCCGCCGCTGACAGTCCCTTCAAGCCTCGAGCCCGGCAGCAGATCCCGCAATTCCGTCGCCGATAGGCGATGGCTTTCGGGTTTCGTTTCGGCGCAAGCGGCGGCCCAGAGGGCGATCGCAAAAAGCACCGTGAGGAGCCGCGCGAGGGCGCGGAATCGCCGGGAATTCGGGCGATTTCGGGCCACGCTACTCGGCCGCCGCCACCGACGGCAGGCCGGCCAGCGCCATCGCCAGTTCCGCTGGATCATAGGTGGTGTCCTTCAGCTTGCCCTCGAAGTAGTCCATGTAGGCCTGCATGTCGAAGTGGCCATGCCCGCAGAGGTTGAACAAGATCGTCCGCGCGGTGCCTTCGGCCTTGCATTTCAAGGCCTCGTCGATCACCACCTTGACCGCGTGGTTGGCTTCCGGCGCCGGAATGATGCCCTCGGCCTTGGCGAACTGCACCCCGGCGGCGAAGCATTCGGTCTGGTGGTAGGTGACCGGGCGGCACAGGCCGAGCGCGACGACCTGGCTGACCAGGGGCGCCATGCCGTGGTAGCGCAGGCCGCCGGCGTGGAACCCCGGCGGCACGAAGGTCGAGCCCAGGGTGTGCATCTTGACCAGCGGCGTCAGGTGGGCGGTGTCGCCGAAATCGTAGGCGTATTCGCCCTGGGTCAGGGTCGGGCAGGCGGCCGGTTCGACGGCGATGAGCTCGACGTCGCGGCCGCCGCGCAGTTTTTCGCCGAGGAACGGGAACGCGATGCCGGCGAAATTGCTGCCGCCGCCGGTGCAGCCGACGACCACGTCGGGGTAGTCGCCGGCGAGGTCGATCTGTTTCATCGCCTCCTGGCCGATCACCGTCTGGTGCAGCAGGACGTGGTTGAGCACGCTGCCGAGGGCGTATTTGGTGTCGTCGCGCTGGGCCGCGCGCTCGACCGCCTCGCCGATGGCGATGCCCAAACTGCCGGTGCTGTCCGGGTGCTCGGCGAGAATGCGGCGGCCGGCGTCGGTCAGCTCGCTCGGGCTGGCGATACAGGTGGCGCCGAAGGTCTCCATGAAGGCGCGGCGATAGGGCTTCTGGTTGAAGCTGACCTTGACCATGAAGACCTCGATATCGAGGCCGAACAGCGACCCGGCGAGGGCCAGCGACGAGCCCCACTGGCCGGCTCCGGTCTCGGTCGCGATCCGCTTGACGCCGGCTTCCTTGTTGTAGAACGCCTGCGCGATGGCGGTGTTGGGCTTGTGGCTGCCGGCTGGGCTAACGCCTTCATATTTATAATAGATCTTGGCCGGCGTATCGAGCGCGTGTTCGAGCCGCCGGGCCCGAAAGAGGGGCGACGGGCGCCACTGCCGGAGGATGTCGCGGACCGGCTCGGGGACGTCGATATAGCGTTCGGCGCTGACCTCCTGCTCGATCACCGCCATCGGGAACAGGGGCGCCAGGTCGGCCGGCCCGACCGGGTTGCCGGTGCCGGGATGGAGGACCGGGGTCGGCGGCTCGGGCAGGTCGGCGACGATGTTGTACCACTGCTTGGGGATGTCCTCCTCGCCGAGGAGGTATTTGATCTGGTCGGACATGTGTATTCTCCCTGCAGCGGCCGCGGCGATGATGTCGTTCGAGACCGGTGTTTTCTGTCCGCGCCCAAGGACTGTCAAGTGGCCTGTCACGGCAACGGGCCCGGCTCGTGGCGGCGGCGAGGGGGGCTTCGGTCGGCCCGAGAATTATTTTGAACGAAAACTACCTGCGATTTCAACGGCACGGCCCGATGCGGCCAAGCGGGGCGCGATGACATCTTCCGACGACTATCACGACGGCAAGGCCGCCGCCGACGGCGCGGTCACCGACTTCAGCCAGCGCATGAGCTATGGCGATTACCTCAAGCTCGACCAGGTGCTGGGCGCGCAGGTGCGGCTGACCGAGCGGCACGACGAGATGCTGTTCATCGTCATCCATCAGGCCAGCGAGCTATGGATGAAGCTGGCGTTGCACGAAATCCACGGCGCCATGCACCAGATCCGCGATGACGACCTCGGCCCGGCGTTCAAGATGCTGGCCCGGGTGTCGCGGATCCAGGAGCAACTGGTGCAGTCGTGGTCGGTGCTGACGACGCTGACGCCGGCCGACTACCTGACCTTCCGCGACGCGCTCGGTCACGCCTCCGGGTTCCAGTCGTACCAGTACCGGATGCTGGAATTTGTCCTCGGCAACAAGGACCGGCGGATGGTCGACCCGTTCCGCCACCGCGCCGACATCCTGGCCGGGGTCGAAGCCGTATTGAACGCACCCAGCCTCTACGACGAATCGATCCGGCTGTTGGGGCGGCGGGGATTTGCCGTCGCGGCGGCGCAGACCGAGCGCGACTGGTCGGCACCGCGGCCGGCGGACGATTCGGTGCGTGCGGCCTGGCTCGCCGTCTATCGCGACACCGAACGCTACTGGGACCTTTACGAGTTGGCCGAGAAACTGGTCGACCTCGAGGACGCGTTCCAGACCTGGCGCTTTCGCCATGTCACCACGGTCGAGCGCATCATCGGCCTGAAGCGCGGCACCGGCGGCACCGCCGGCGTCACCTATCTGCGGTCGGCCCTCGAATACCGCTTCTTTCCCGAGATCTGGAACGTGCGGACGGCGCTCTAAGACGGCGCCCCGCGGGCGGCGGCCTCCTGGACCGCGAAGAACGACGACATCTTCGGCTGGTCGGGCAGCTCCACGACTTCGCCGTCCTGCGACCGGGCCCAGCGCGACGGCCTGCCGCGGACGATCTCGCCCTGATGGGGATTGGGCATCGGGTTGGCCGCCAGCGGGATGGCGTCGGCGGCGCTGTAGACGCAGATGTAGAGGCCGCGCGGCCGATCGGTGGCATTCGCGTCCGAGCCATGGACGACATTGGTGTGCATGAGGCAGACGCTGCCCGCGGTGCCGGTGACCGCCGCCGCCTCCGCGCTGAGTGCGGCTTCGATGTCGGGGGCGATGAAGCCGGTGAAGCGGTCGCCGTCGAACAGCGAATAACGTGGCCCGCGGTGGGAGCCGCGCACGACCTTGAGGCACCCGTTGCTTTCGGTCATGTCGTCGATCATGACCAGGGCGGTGACGATGTCGTCGTTGGTGTGCGGCGTATAGGCGAAGTCCTGATGATAGCCGACCCGGGTTTCGGCGCCCGGCCGTTTCAAATTGACCTTGCAGTGATGGAACTTGAGGTCGGGGCCGATCAGGTCGGCGACCATGTCGACCATGGCCGAATTGAGACGGACCTCGTCGAAGGCGGGCGCCACGTCGGACGGATTGTTGACCCGCCGCAAGGCGGGCGCGAGGCGGCTATGACCGTCCGCCATATCGAAACGCGGTCGGCCGTCGATCGTCGGCGGGCCGTAGGGGGCGCTATGGTCGCGGCTTTCTTCGATCCAGCGGTCGAGCTCGGCGCGCAGGGCGGCTAGCTGCTGGGGCGTGATCGCCTCCTCGACGACGATATAGCCATCGTCCCAAAAGCGGTCGATCTGTGGCGGCTCGAGCATGGCGGCACCGGGTGAAATAGTGGCGCAGGCGACAGGGCCAGCTTGCCTCAGCCTTGCCGGCACCGCAAGATCGGCCGATGACGACGACGCTCGACCGTGACGCGCTGCTCGCCGGTGCGCAATCGCTGGATGGGCAGGCCAGTATCGATGCCGGCAGGCGGCTGGCGGAAGCCGCCGCCGTCGGGCGCTGCCCATTCCTCGACCATTACCGGGTCGCCAGCGAGGCGGGATTCAAACGCCGGGCGATCGCCGATGGCACGATCACGCTGCACGCACAGTTTGGCTTTCGCGATCCCGACAAGAGCCGCCGCGCCTGGGCCGAGATACATGCCGCGCTCGACCGCGCCGGCCACACCGTCCACCGTTATGGAATCTGCCTCGATTGGTCGATGGGCTATCCCGCCGCTCGCCGTGACGCGCTGGGCCGCGGCACCGGGTTGGTCCTCGACGGCCCTGACGAATTCGCCCGCCTGACCGCGGCGGCGCCGGTGGCCCCCCATTTCGGCGATTTCGTGATCGGTCTGCCGGCGGCGGTCGAAAACACGGTCGCCGCGCTGCACGCCGGCGCGACGACGATCGGCAATCTCGGTCAATATTTCACCTTTCGTATGCCGAATTGGCCGGAAGATGTCGACACCACCACGGCCACGGTCACCGCGATCGCGCTGATCGGGGCGCAACCGGTCGAGTGCCTGGTTCATTCGAATCTCGACGACGGCTTCGCGGCACTGTTCACCGATCTCGCCTGCTCGCTCGGCGCGGTGCTGATCGAACGCTATATCGTCGAGGACCTGATCGGCGCCCAGGTGACCCATTGCTATGGCAATACCTTCGCCGACGGACCGAAGCGTCTCGCCTTCCTGCTGGCGCTGAACCAGATCGGCGGCGCTCCCGGCTCGATGGTCTATGGCAACACGACCAGCTATGGCGCCAACGAAGACGAGAACTGGGCCAATCTCGCGGCCTATTTTCTGGTCGACGTCCTCGGCCAGCGCATCGCGCCGACCGGGCACGCCCTGAACCCGGTGCCGGTGACGGAAGCGCAGCGGATCCCCGATATCGACGAGATCATCGCCGTTCACATGGCGGCCAACCGGTTGATCGAGCGCGCCGAACATCTGCAGCCGCCCATCGACACCGCCGCTGCGCGAGCGGCCGCCGATGCCATCGTCGCCGGCGGCGAGCGATTCCGCGACAACGTGCTCGCCGGCCTCGCCGAATCCGCAATCGATATCACCAACCCGGCCGAGCTGCTGCTCGCGATCCGCCGCATCGGCGCCGCCCAACTTGAACGGCTGTTCGGGCCCGGGCGTTTGGATGCGACCTGCCGCCGCGGCCGCCAGCCGGTGGTCCAGGCGCCGAGCATCGCCGACATCGAACGCGACGGCAGTGGCCGTATCGAGCGCCTCGATCCGGCGCTTCGCGACCGCCTCACGGCGTCGCGGCTCACCGGCGTCGTCGTCAGTACCGATGTCCACGAATACGGCAAGATCCTGATCGATACCGTACTGGCGAAGGTCGGCGTCACCGTCGTCGATGGCGGTACCCATGGCGATATCGGGGCCATCGTCGAATCGGCCCGGGCCGGCGGCGCCGATTTTGTCGCCGTCAGCACTTACAACGGAGTCGCGCTGACCTATCTTACGGCCCTGCGCGAGGCGATGGCCGGCGCCGGGTTCGACATCCCGATCTATGTCGGCGGCAAGCTCAATCAGGTGCCGGACGGGTCCAACACCAGCCTGCCGGTCGACGTTTCCGCGGCGCTTGCCGAACGTGGTGCAATCGTTTGCTCACAACCCGAGGACATGCTGCTGCATCTCGACCGGTTGTCGGGCGATCGCGTCAACAGGGAGTTGAAGCGCAAATGACCATCGGATTTCTAGGGGTCGGCGACATGGCGACCTACATGGTCGAAGGCCTGTGCCGCGATCGGCGCGGCGACGACATCGTGTTGTCGCCCCGCAACGCCGGGCGGGCGCAAGCGCTGGCCGACGCTTTCGGTTGCCGGGTGGCGGCGAGCAATCGCGACGTCGTCGAGGCCGCCGATGTGGTGATCCTCGCGGTGCGTCCCGCCGACGTGACGGCGGTCGTCGCCGGGTTGCCGTGGCGGCAGGATCAGTCCCTGATCTCGGTGGGCGCCGGGGCGACCCTGGCCGATCTCGCGGCCGCCGCGCCCGCCGACATTGTGCGCTCGATGCCGGTCTCCTGTGCGGCGATCGGCGAGAGCCCGACCGCGATCTATCCGGATCACGCCGCCGCCCACGACCTGTTCCGGCGCCTCGGCACCGTCATCGTTTTGCCCGACGAGGCGTCCTTTGGCGCGGCCAGCGTCATGGGCGCGTTTCACGGCTGGACCTATGGCGTGATCAAGGCCGCCACCGATTGGGTGGTCGCCCAGAATGTTCCGCCGGAGCAGGCGCGGGAGCTGGTCGCCGGTATGATGCGGGGCGCCGCCGGCGTTGCCCTGGCCTTTCCCGAGACGCCATTGGATGAAACGCTGGAGCGGTTGACCACACCGGGTGGTATCACCGAGGCCGGATTCCGGCGGATGGCGGAGGAGCGGGGGCTCAAGGCGTGGCCGGAAGCCTGCGCCGCCGCGTTGCGCCATATGGGTGCGTAGGCGGACGGCGCTCAGGTCACCGCCGCGCGGCGGTGGAACTCCGGTTTGTCCCAGGCCCGCGTCGCCATGATCGTGCGCAGGATATCGACGGCGTCCCAAACGTCGACATAGCGCATATAGAGGGGCGTGAGGCCGAAGCGGAGGACATCGGGAGCACGGAAATCGCCGATCACACCGCGATCGATCAGGGCCTGCATGATCGCATGGGCGTGGGGATGGGCGAACGAGACCTGGCTGCCGCGGCGTGCCGAATCGCGCGGTGAGACAAGTCGGAATCCTTCCTCACTGCAGTTTTCCTCGACGAGCGCGATGAAGGCCTCGCCGAGGGCGACCGATTTGGCGCGGATGGCGTCGAGGTCCGCCTCCAGCATCACGTCGAGACCGACCTCCAAGGCCGCTTGCGCGAGCACGACCGGCGTTCCGCAGAGATTGCGCGTGATATCGTCGGCGGGCCGATAGTCGATATCGAACGCGAACGGCGATTCATGGCCCATCCAACCCGAAAGCGCAGGCCGGATGTTGTTCTGAAGCGATCGCGCGACATAGAGGAAGGCCGGCGCGCCCGGGCCGCCGTTCAGATATTTGTAGCTGCAGCCGACCGCGAGATCGGCGCCGCAGGCATTGAGGCCGACCGGGAAGGCGCCGGCGCTATGGGCGAGATCCCACAGCATCAAGGCCCCGGCATCGTGGGCGGCCGCGGTGACCCGGGCCATGTCGTGACGCTCGCCGGTCTTGAAGTCGACCTCGGTCAGCATCACCACGGCGACGTCGTCGGAAAGCGCCCTGATGATTTGATCGCTGCTGGAGTGCGCGCCATCGTCGCCGACCAGCCTCAGGCGAGCGCCGTCGCCGACGAGACCGGCCAGACCCTGAGCCACATAGAGATCGGTCGGAAAGTTGCGTTCTTCGGACAGGATTGTCGCGCGGCCCGGGCGCAACCGCAGCGCCCCCGCCAGCAGCTTGAACAAATTGACCGAGGTCGAATCGGCGACCGCGACCTCGCCCGGATCGGCGCCAATGAGCCGGGCGATCTTGTCGCCGAGGCGGGCCGGCAGGCCGATCCAATCGTGCACATTCCAACTCTTGACCAGGTCTCGGCCCCATTCGTCGCGAATGACGGCGTTCAACCGCGGCGCGACGTCGGCGATCAGCGGTCCGAGGGAATTGCCACAGAAATAGATGACGTCGTCGGGAATGACGAACCGGGCGCGGAACGGCGCCAGCGGGTCTTCGCCGTCGCGCGCCGCCAGGGCCTCCCGGGTCGGCGCCTCGCTCACCGCAAGCCGCGCAGGATGGCGCGCACCGGCGCCGCATCGGCATTGGCGAGCTTCAGCGGCAGGGCGATCAATTCATAGTCGCCGGTCGGGATGTCGGCGAGGACCAGTCCTTCGAGAATCGCCATGCGATGACGGCGGACCATGTTGTGGGCATCGAGGGACTTCGAATTTTGCGGGTCGATGGACGGTGAATCGATGCCAACGAGGAGGCCGCCACTTTCGGCGATGAGTTCGATTGTCTCCGGCGCCACGGCGGTGAAATTTTCGTCCCAGCGATCGGCGACACTGTGCCGCATGGTTCGGAGCAGCATGCGCTCGATCGGCGGATCGAGGAACGGCCGCACCATTTCGGGCGGCACCACGCCCTCGGCTTCCGTCGCATCGATCAGGCGGCAGGGTCCGATATAGGGTGCCAACGATACCCCACCGATGGGCGCCCCCGCCGGGTCGTAATGAAGCGGCGCGTCGGCGTGGCTTCCGGTGTGGGTCGACATCGTGATCCTGGCCACATTGACCGGACAGGTTTCGTCCAGGTGCCAAGTCCGCGCCTCGTCATAGGGCGTGTCCCCAGGCCACACCGGGATCCCGGGACGGATCGGCGGACTGAGATCCCACACCGTCATGGCCGCCCGCGATCTCCTAGCTGGACCGAACCAAGTTCTCCGCTTCCGCCTCTCTGGCGAAGTCCCCCCGCCTGCGTTCGGTGTTGTGACGCAGCAGCGCCGGATACAACCGCTCGAACTCGGATTTCATCTCGTCGAAGGGTACATCGGCGAATGCGCCGCGGTCGCGAACGTATTCCATGTGGCGGTCGCCATCGGCGTTAAAGGGATGGAAGAGCGAATCAGTGCGGCCATCGAATTCAAGCGGCATGACGCGAAACTTCTCGCACAATTGTAGATTGAATGCCGGCGTGCACTTGACCCATCTGCCGTCGAGCCAGATTTCGACGTAGCCATGGTAGATGAAGAGATCGGTCCCGGTCAGGTCAAGCAGACGCTTGGTGCTGAGATGATTGCGCACATCGGCGTAACCGACGCGTGCCGGTATGCCGGCCACCCGCGCCGCCGCGGCCAGCAATGTCGCCTTGGGCACGCAAAAACCACGACCGGCCCGAAGCGTGGTGCTGGCCCGGTAGTGGTCGGCGACCGTGTCGACGGTGTAGGGGTCATAGAGAATCTGATCGCGCACCGCATAGTAAAGCCGCACCGCCTTTTCGACATCATCGTCCGCCCCTGCGGTCACTTTCTCTGAAAAGTCCATAACTTCCGGATGATCGGAATCCACGAACTGCGTTGCCGCCAGGTACGGCGCGAAGTCGCGAGACGTGCCATGATCGGTATCGGGCATATGAATGGGTCCTTGCGGCAAATGTCGGATGAAGCGGAATCTAATCACAAACGGCGAGCTAGGAAAGGCACCGTGTCGGCGAGCGACGGGAGGTTGCCGGCGACCTGGCCCGATCATGCCGTTGTCGGCGCGCGATTCGCATGAACTAAATCAAGGTCCGATCACCGGACGGTTTCGTAGTTCCCGATCAGGCTGCCCTTGGACATGACGATTTGCCACAACTGGAGGTGGCGCGACTTGAAAGCACCGGCACAAGACGTGAGATAGTATTTCCACATGCGGAAAAGGATCTCCCGTGGCATCTCGGTCTCGATCTTCGCATCCTTGCACCGGTCAAGATTGTCGTGCCAGCTCATCAGCGTGCGATAGTAATCGAAGCCGAAATTGTGCCAATCCTCCATGACGAACAGATCTTCGATCGATTGCCCAATCTGTTGAATCGAGGGCATCACGGAGTTGGGAAAGATGTAGCGGTCCATCCACGGATCGCACGAAACATTGGAGGCATTGTCGCCGATGGTGTGCAGCAAGACGAGGCCGTCTTCCTTCAGCAGTTCGTGGGCGCCGTTCATAAATGACGGATAGTTTCTGGGCCCGACATGCTCGAACATGCCGATCGAAATGATTTTGTCGAAAGTCCCCGCATCGGCGGCCTTGAGGTCGCGATAATCGATCTTGATGATCTCGACCGGAAGTCCCTGGCAGCGGTCGCGCACGTATTCCGCCTGGCTTTCGGAAATGGTGATGCCGACGGCCTCGCAGCCATAGTTCTGGCACGCGTATTCGACCAGGGCACCCCACCCGCAGCCGATGTCGAGCAACCGGTCACCCTTTGACAACCCGACCTTCCGGCATACCAGATCCAGCTTGTTCTCCTGCGCCTGGTCGAGCGAGTTGGCGCCGTTCCAATATCCGCACGAGTAGTTCACCCGCGCGTCGAGAAGTTTTTCGAAGAACTCATTGCTGACATTGTAATGCGGCGCCGCCTCCCACGCCTTGCGGCTGGACTGCATATTCTGGATCCGTGCGCGGAGGACGCCGAGCTTGTCCAACCAACTCAGCTGGACACCCTGATTGGCGCGCGCCCTGAGGATGCGAAAGAAGAACTCTTCGAGCTGGTCGCAGTCCCACCAGCCGTCCATATAGGCCTCGCCCAGGCCGAGCGAGCCGCGCGACGCGACCCGCTTGTAGAGGTCGGGGTTGTGAACGCGGATATCATAAGGCGCCGATCCATCGATGGTGATGCCGGCGAGTCCGAGCGTTCGTTCGATGATGTCGCGGTATCTGTCGGTCATTACGTTCCCACCTCGGCGGCACTCTACTGCAGGGCCCATTATCAGGCAATCTCGGGTGAATCGATGCTAGACCGAAGTCGGGCGTTGGGCCAAAATGCCCGAACTCATGGATAATGGTCACCGGGATTGACATCGGGGATGAACGCTCCCATCGAGTCCGAAGCGTCTCTCAAGGCCAGACTTCGCGCCGATCTTCCGCCAGAGACTTTCGCCAGAAATCCATGGCGGGCGCTTTTGATCGTGCCGCAAGTCGTCGCCGTCGTGGGTGGCAGTGCGGCCATCCTATTCCTGCCGTTGCCCTGGTACGTGGCGCTGCTGATCGCGCTCGCCCTCGGCAACACCTATGCGGGCCTGATGTTCTTCGGACACGAAATCACTCACGGCGCCACCGTTGCCTCGCGCCGGCTCCAAAATGCCCTGCTGTATCCCTGTTTCGCGATCTTTTTCATGTCGCCGGAGTTGTGGCGGGCTTGGCACAACAAGACCCATCACCCCAACACCAACATTCCAGGCAAGGATCCGGATAACTTCGGGACCCTCGAGCAATTCAACAAAGGCAACCGGACAAGCCACCGTTTGATCAAGTTCGCGCCCGGTTCCGGCCACTGGTCGAGCGCGTTCTACATGTTCTGCTCCTTCGCCTTGCAGGGCGCCGACGTGCTGTGGCGGCAGTCGCTGACGATGCCGAGTCTGAGTCGTCTCAACCGGCGGCGGGCGATCACCGATAGCGTGCTGATGGCCGCGTTCTGGATCGCCCTCGGCATTGCGATTGGACTCTATGCCGCACTGTTCGTGATCATCATCCCGATGATCGTGGCCAACACCATTGTCATGTCCTATTTCGTGACCAACCACATGCTCCGTCCCCTGACCTACGAGAAGGACAGTCTGGGCACGACCATCAGCGTCAGGACCCCTAAGATTATCGACCGGTTGCACTTCCATTCGGGACACCATGTCGAGCATCACCTGTTTCCGGGAATGCGAACGTCACGGCTGCCTTTGATCCGAGAAGGCTTGTTGCGGCATGCTCCAGAGAGGTATATCGCGCCACCGCATTGGCTCGCCCTGGTAATGGTTTCGATGCCCGCCCGTCTATGATGGGCTCGACGCCCTGATCAACCCGTTCACCGGCCATCGCGTGGAAATTGCCAGCGTGGAAAAGACACTCCGGCAGTACGGCTAATCGAAGCGCAATGAAAAGCCTTCGCTCACCAGCCCATTCCCCACGCTCTATGTCGGGATCGCCGGCGACAGCGGATTGGAATTGTAACTGGACGGCCATCGGCCGATGAAGTGTCCACGCTGCAGCAGTGAAAACAGAGACGGTGTCCGCTTCTGCGAGCAATGCGGTGGACGGCTCGAATTGGCGTGCCCGTCCTGCGGCGCGATGGGTCCTCCGAGCCGCAAATTCTGTGGCTCGTGCGGCCAATTGGTGGACACGCCCAGCGCAGACGGAGGCTCGAAATTCGAAACGCCGCGTCATTACACGCCCCCCTTTCTTGCCGAGAAAATACTGAAATCGCGCGATGCGCTCGCCGCGGAGCGAAAGCAAGTCACGGTGCTGTTTGCCGATATCACGGGCTCGCTCGAGTTGATCGACGGCAGCGACCCCGAGGAGGCGCGCACCTTTCTGGATGCCGCGGTAGAAACCATGATGGGCGCGGTCCACCGCTACGAGGGCACGGTAAACAATGTCCTTGGCGACGGCATCATGTCGCTGTTCGGCGCACCGATCGCGAATGAAGATCATGCGGTTCGTGCCTGCTATGCGGCGCTCACCATCCAGGAGGCCATCGGGCATTTCAGCGTGACCATGCGCGAGCAGCATGGCTTTGAGATCCAGGCCCGGGTCGGGATCCATTCGGGTGAGGTCGTGGTTCGGGCGATCGGCAACGATCTCAACCTGAACTACGACGCCATCGGACAAACGACGCACCTGGCCGCGCGCATGGAACAACTTGCCGCGCCGGGAACCGTGCGCATCACCGCGGAAACGCTTCGTTTGGCCGAGGGATTCGTCGACGTCCGGGCCCTCGGCAAAGTACCGGTCAAGGGAATGACGGCGCCGGTCGAGGTCTTCGAACTGGTCGGCGGACGCCATGCGCAGACCCGCCTCAAGGCCGCGACCGCGCGGGGACTGACGAGTTTCGTCGGCCGCAAGTTGGAACTCGAGGCGCTGGGCGCCGCGCTCGACCGTGCCAGGGAAGGTCATGGACAGATCGTTTCACTGGTCGGCGAGCCCGGCGTCGGCAAGTCCCGCCTGTTTCACGAACTCAGCCGCTCGGACCTCGTGCGCGATTGCCTCGTGGTGCAGGGCAACGCGGTTTCCTATGGCAAATCCACACCGTATCTACCGGTGATCGCGTTGCTCAGGGACTATTTCGGGATCGAAGACCGCGACGCCGAAGGACGGGTCACCGAAAAGATCATCGGCAAGCTCGCAAATCTCGACGAATCGCTGAGAGCGGCGGGTCCCGCCCTGTTGTCCCTGCTCGATGTGACACCAAGCGATCCTGAATGGCGAACTCTGGATCCGGCGCAGCGGCGCCGGCGGACCATCGATGCGGTCAAGGGCTTGATCATTCGTGAGAGCCTGGTCCAACCGGTCGTGTTGGTCATGGAGGACCTGCATTCCATCGACACCGAATCCGAGGCGGTTCTCGACAGCATCGTCCATAGCTTGCCGAGCGCACGCTTGGCACTACTCATCAACTATCGCCCGGAATATCGAAACGAGTGGAGCGATCGAAACGAGCATACGCAATTGGTCATCGAGCCGCTGGCGCCGAAAAGCGCGGACAGATTGCTCGACTTGCTGCTCGGACCTGATCCGGATCTGATTCCGCTCAAGCAGCTCTTGATCGAACGCACCGAGGGCAATCCTCTATTCCTCGAGGAAAGCGTCCGAACCCTGATTGAGACCGGGACGCTGGCCGGTGAGGCGGGCGCCTGCCGGTTGACTCACGCGATCGAAGAAATCGAAATGCCGGCCACGGTCCAGGCAATTCTTGCGGCGCGCATCGACCGATTGGAAACGTCGGACAAGCATCTGTTGCAGACTGCCGCCATTATCGGGCGAGAGGTGCCGTTCACCCTTCTGCAGGCCATTGCCTCCATGGAGGAGGGCGATCTCCGCCGCGGATTGGCCAATCTCCAGGCCGGTGCATTTCTCTACGAGACAAGGTTATTCCCCGACCTCGAATACTCCTTCCGGCACGCGCTCACACACCAGACAGCTTACAGCTCCGTACTGCAGCAGCAGAGGCGCGAGGTCCACGCTCGCATCGTCGAGGTGCTCGAACGGTTCGAGCCCGATCGTCTGGGCGAGCATATCGAGCTGCTGGCCGACCACGCCGTAAAGGGTGAGGTCTGGGATAAGGCCGCCGTCTATTTGGCCCAAAAGGCCGAGCGTTCCTACTTGGTCTATGCCAACGAAGAGGCCATGGACGCGTGTTCGCGCGCGCTTGAAATCCGAAATCGGCTGCCGGACACCGCCGACAACAGGGGCGCGCGCGTGGCACTGGCAGTCCGCCTCGGCGGCAGCCATGCCCTGTTGGGTCAGTTCGCGGAGAGCGTCAGGCTCTACAAAGAGGCCTTGGAGTTGGCCAAAAGCGATGGCGACGATATGGCTGTCGCTCAAATTGAAACGCGGATCGGCAGCGCGATCTTTCTCCAAGGCGACAGTGCCGGCGCAATCGCCCAATTGGAACAAGCGCTCGGTCGTGCCCGCCGTATTCAGGATTCGACCAGGATGGCGATCGCCTACCAGAACCTAGGCGCCGTCCTGATCACCTCCGGCCGGCTGCCCGATTCGATCCACAATTACCGCAATGCTTTGGATCTGTCGGAAAAATTGGGTAACCAACGCGGCGTCGCGGTCGTGCTGACGATGCTGAGCAATGCTCATCTCTGGGCCGGGAGCTTCGATCAAGCACTCGATTACGGGCGCAAGGCCTTGGCAATCGGCGAGCAGATGAAGGACGAGCGGCGGGTCGCCTGGGCTTCCATCATGCTGGGCTGGCGCCACATGGAGATCGGTGCGCTCGATGAAGTCGCTTATCAGTTCGGCAAAGCCAGCACGCTCGCCGAAAAAGTGGGCGACGTTCAGGCTCAGACTTGGATTCGGATTCTCAATACGGTCTATGCCGCCAACCTCGGCAAATACGATACCGGGATCGCCGAACTCCGAGATGTCATTCGATTGGGCGCGCAAGGCGGCATATTTTTGCCGGAGATCTCTTTCGGCCTGACCCGGCTGTGCGAGCACTTGCTGCGCGCGAAGCGAATCGAAGAAGCCGTCGAGGCGTGCCGCCAATCAATGGACGTCGCGACCCGGCTTTCGAGCCGGCTCAATTTCGGCTACACGTCGATGGTCTTGGGCGAGATCTATGGAACGCCGGGCCTTCGGGACCTGGATCGCGCGGAAAAATGTCTGGCCGAGAGCTTGGAGGCGTTCGAAGAAGTCGGCGCTATTCAAAACCTGGGCCGCGCCCATCTCGCACGCGCGCGGCTGTATTCTCGGGAGGGTGACCGGAGGGCGGCGGCGGAGTTGGACGCCGCCCGGGCGATTTTCGCACGCACCGGAAGCCAGCTCTACGATCGCGAGATCGGGGCCATTGGTTCCGGTCTCAGGGTGTCGGTATAGTGCGTGGCGACGACGAGGATTTTGACGGCCCGAATAGGGATATCGGCCGGGGCCACGCTCGGCGGGCCCCTATCATCCCTTCCTGAGCAGGCGCAGGCTTACAACCTTGGCGATATTCTGAACCAGCTTTGCCGCCACGGCGGGATCGGTCTCAATAAGGGACCTCAAAACACTCTCGCTCAGACATAGGACACGCACGTCGTCGGTTGCGGCGCGCACATCCATCGACCGTTGCACGCCGAGGAGGAAGGCGATCTCGCCGAAAACGTCGCCGGTCGTGAGTACGTTGACCAATCTGTTCTTATCCCGCACCTCGAGGGTGCCCGAAAGCGTGACAAACAAGTTTCGCGCCGTGGTCCCCTTCCGAACGACGTAATCGCCCTGCCGGCACTCGATCGTTGTGCTTCGCTTCAGGCATTTCTCAATCTCCGGTTTGCTCAGGTCATCGAAGAATGTAATCCGGTCATTCCCGGATGCCTCCAGCGCCGGCACGATCTCTTTCCAATAATCGCCGCGCGAAACAAGCTTTTCACTGAGCACGGTGGTGTCCGTCGCGATGATCTTCCGCGTCGACGACGACTCGTCATCGTCAAAATCCTCAAGGATGTCGCACAGGGGCGATTGGATCGATTGTAGGTAATCGAGATCTTCGACCACCAATGCGAGCGGGACCAGATATCCGATTTCAGGGCTGTTCACGTTGTTGGAGGTATAGGGTCGAAACCCGAGCCCCAAATACCGGTCCAGCAAGAATGGCTCGCAGTCGCAGACAACCAACTGGATGCGCTGCTGATTTACATACCGCAACAGGGGAGTCATGAATTCGAGGAGGAGATCGCGCCCGCGATAGGTTTCGCGCACCATGAATCGTTCGCCGATGGCGAGCCGCTCCGTTGTCACCCTATTCAGAATCGGTGCAAGGTCGTATTGCCGCAATTGACGCGAAGAAAACGGAGCATCGGCACCGCTGCTAAGGCGAAGGGTTGCAACGATATGCCCATCGGCGACGATATAGTATTGGCGCGCCGTCGCATCTTCCGCCTCTAGGAATCGCCGCTGCTCGTGATCGGCAACGGTGCGAAGCCGGTTCATGCCCCTGACGTAAACGTCATAGCGAAATTGATAGACCGCCTGCTTTTCAGAATCCGTCGTCGCCATATAGACGCCGCCTTCGGCGGGAACGCCATCGGCCTGGATTTTCGCCTGCGGTGCCTCTTCCATCATCGACATCTCAGGATTGAATGCGAATCTGTTAAACGCCGGGCGTCGGAAAGGCAAGCCTCGAGCGCCCAGTCGGGTATTGGACCGGCCTCAGCCGGCAGTCACAACACGTTCACTCGGCAATCCCACGTCGCGCAGGCAGTGGCTTGGCGCAGCCGGTTGATGCCACGCTTAATGGCTTGTTCATGCTTGGAAAGTGCTATAGGAATCGGGCGTTTGCGTCATTTGAAACCAATCCACATGAACGATATTTCGCCGCTCCGTACGGCTCCGATGCCGTTTATCGACCTTCAAGCCCAGAAGCGCCGTCTGAATGGACAGATCGAGGCGGCGATCCAGCGTGTGGTCGACCACGGTCAATTCATACTGGGGCCGGAAGTGGCGGAGCTCGAGCGGCGGCTCATGGACAGCGCCGGGATCGACCATTGCATCCTCTGTTCGAGCGGCACCGATGCGTTGGTGCTGGCATTGATGGCCCTCGATATTGGACCCGGCGATGCGGTCTTCGTGCCCAGCTTCACATTCGTTGCGTCGGCGGAGGCGGTGGCCTTGGTCGGTGCCACGCCGGTTTTCGTCGACGTCTTGGATATGGATTTCAATATCGATGCCGAGAGCTTGGAACGTGGCATCGTTCGGGCCGAGGCGGCGGGCTTGCGACCGGCCGCGATCGTTCCGGTCGATCTGTTCGGACTGCCAGCGGATTACGCCACGCTGCGGAAGGTCGCGGCGGCCTGCGGCGCCCACATAATCGCCGACGGGGCGCAAAGCTTTGGCGCGACCTATCACGGTCAACGGGTCGGCACCTTGGCGGAAATAACCGCGACCAGCTTCTATCCGGCAAAACCGCTCGGGTGTTATGGCGATGCCGGCGCCGTCTTCACTCAGGACGCCGAACTCGCCGACAAGATTAGATCGCTGTCGGTTCACGGGCTGGATCGCGGTCAACGGGATTACGCGCGGATCGGAATCAACGGCAGGATCGATACGATCCAGGCCGCGATATTGCTACAGAAGCTGACCATCTTCGATGACGAACTGGCGGCGCGCAACCGTATCGCGGAGAGGTATCGATCGGGCCTCGATAATGTCGTGCGCGTGCCGCGCTGTCCCGACGATGTAATGTCGGTTTGGGCCCAATATACCGTTCGCTCGTCTCGTCGCGAGGAAATCGTGCAACATCTGGCCGCGCACGGAATTCCAACCGCCGTCTACTATGCGACGCCGGTCCACCGGCAGCGGGCCTACAAAGACTTCCCGAGGGCCGATGATCAACTTATCGTTTCGGATTCCTTGGCCGGCGAGGTTCTCAGCCTGCCGATGCACCCCTATCTGGATTCCTATGCCCAGGACCGCGTCATAGACGCGGTTCGACATGCGGTTTCTTAGCCAAGGCGAGGATAAGATCCGATCGCAGGAAAGTTCCGAACAATCGCAGCAGAGGTGTAACAGGCTGCGAGTGGACATCTTCGCGTTGAATCGCGTCGAGGGCGACATAAAGGTCGTCGCTCTGCAAGGCGGCGGCGGAAATCACACGCGAATCGAGTGGATCGTCGACGCGGATCAGTCGGGCGTGGGCGAGCCCACGGTAGTCAGTTCTGAGCCCATCCACTTGCCAAAGATAATTGGGCGGTGATTTGCTTTGGAACCGGTGGCCGATTTGTATATCCATGGCTCAGGGTCCATCGTTCTTGGGTGACGCAGATTCGCACCGTCGGGGAAAAGAAAAGACCCCGCATTACCGGGTAGGTAATGCGGGGCCGAAGTGGGGTCGAAGGGTTGGATTGCTCCGCTCATGGGGTGCGCTAACGTAACCAAATCGAGTTCGTGTCGTGTGTGTCAAAACTGTGGCAGGCCCTGATATTTCTTAACATTTCTACACTCAACACGAGTCGCCACATGGGGCTTCTGAAGCCCGCGTATATCCTCTGGCGGAGATCGCCGAGAGCGATAGAATAGCCGGTCTCGGTTAAGGGAAGTTTTATGCGGACAAGTCATTCGTGCAGCGGTATGGAAACCTCGTGAACGTCAACCGGCACTCCACTGAATGTACCTCTCGGTTCGGCGGGCGAGGCACGGCGAAACATGCCGTCGCCGTCGCCGCCATCCTGTTGCTTGCGGGGTGCGAGGGCTGGAAGGAGGATATTCGTTCGATCGTGGCCTATGGCGGAGATGAAGACAATTCGTCGGAGCTCGCCGACCGCCACCCGGAGGAGTTGAAAGAGACGCCGCCGCCTTCGATCGTGCCGAAACCGAGACCCGATCTCGGGATTACCCAAGGTCCCGATGCGTTTTCCGCCGATGACGCTTACGGCGCCGATCCCGAGGAACTGATCGGCAGGAACGAACGGCAGGTCAAGGCCACGCTCGGAACGCCGGCCGCGCAGCGGGACGTGCCGCCGGCTAAGATTTGGCACTACTCGGAAGACGATTGCGTCATCAGCGTCTATTTCTATCTCAATCTGGAAAGCCAGGTTTTCCAGGCCCTGCGGTACGAGATCGTTGAACGGCCGCGTTCGGCGATCGAGGGACGCGAGTGCTATGCCATGCTGGTCGCAAGCCGGCGCCAACCCCAAAAAAGGGAAGGTTGAGGAATGCAAATGGATAACCGGTGCGTCGTGGTCGTCGACGACGATGATCTGTTCCGAGAGTCGCTCGGCGCCAATCTGGTCGATGAGGGGTTCGAGGTCATCGATTTTTCCGACGGCCGGGCGGTCCTCGATTTTTTTGCCGAGGAAAGAAGCGCCGATATCGTATTGCTCGATTGGAAAATGCCGGGCATGGACGGGCTCGAAGTGCTGCGCCGCCTGCGTCGTGCCGACATTCAGGTCCCAGTCGTGTTCCTTACCGTTCTGAGCGACGAAGTCTATGAGGAGGCCGCGTTGTCCGGCGGGGCCGTCGATTTCGTCGAAAAATCACGCAGTCTTTCGATCCTGTTGAGACGAATCCAGCTGATCACCGATGGAGCCAAACCCATCGTTCGTCGCGAGGCTACCGGCGGCGAGGCCGAGGAAAGCCTTCGCGCCGGCCCGCTCGAGCTGCGTTACGATATTCGCCGCGCCTACTGGCAGGGCAACCAGGTCAATCTGACGCTGACCGAATTCGCCATCGTTCGGTTGCTTGCCGGCGAGCCCGGTAAGGATATCTCTTACCGCCAAATCTACGACTTGGTTCATGGGCGCGGTTTTATAGCCGGCTACGGGACCGAGGGGTTCCGGGCCAATGTCCGGACTTTCATCAAGCGCATTCGGCAAAAGTTCAGGGAACTGGATGACGATTTCTCAGAAATCGAGAACTATCCCGGTTTCGGGTATCGCTGGCGCGTCCCGGACTGAGCCGCCGGGACGCACCGCGCGACAACGGCGGCGCTTGCGCGATCTGGTGCTGCCGCCCCGTTCGCTAGGCGGCAAGCTCGCCGGTCTCCTGATCATTCTGGTATCGGTGCCGATCATCATCTATGCGCAGTTTCTCGATGCCGACCGGGAAAAGCAGAATCTCCTCCTGCAGTCGGTGCAGGAGCAAGGACGGCTTGTCGGTCAGGCGCTGCTGCCTTTGTTGTCGAGCCCTGACGGCAACCTTCCGCTCGATCAGTTGAGACAGGAGTTGCGCCGCGTCGCCGGCGAGCACGCCAACGTCACCGTGCTGTTTCGACCGGCGGACAGCTCGGCGGCGGAAGGGTTCTATTATGTCGCGACCCATCCGACGGTTTCGAACCCCGAGCTAACGCACGAGCGCGACAAACTGCTCGAGCAGGGCGTGCTGGGCCGGCTTTCCGAAAGCTGCAGCGGCGGCGAGCCGTTGGCGTTGCGCTACGCCACGCCCGAGCGCGGCGAGGAGTTCCTGACTTCGATCACGCCGGTAAATACGACCCGCGGCTGCTGGGCGGTCCTGACCTCGCATTCAGCGTCGGCGTTTCTCGGCGAATCGATCGGCAAGCCCTATTGGACCCGCCCCGAGGTGCGATTGGCGGCGGCCATTTATTTGGTTCTGGTGGTCGTAACGCTGACGATCTTGATCGCCGTATGGCGAAGCATCAACCGGTTCGGTCGGCTGGCCCGCGAAATCCGCCGCGAAGGCGTGAGCGGGACCCGATTTGCCGATCAGAACCGCGTGCCCGAATTGAATGGCGTGGCCGAGGATTTCGATCGACTGGTCTCGGCGCTCCAGGATTCGGGGCGCAACATTCGTCGCGCCGCGGAGGAGAACGCGCACGCGCTCAAGACCCCGATTGCGATCATTCGCCAGTGCACCGAACCCCTACGGCGCAGCATCGGCGAGACCGCGGAACGCGAGCGGCGGGCGATTGCGATGATCGAAAAGTCCGTCGATCGGCTCGACGCATTGGTCTCATCGGCCCGCCGGATGGATGAGGCGGCCGCCGATTTGGTCGATCCGCCGCGCGATGAGATCGACTTGTCCTCCCTGCTGAACCGCATTCTGGGCGGCTATGGCGAGGTCTTGAGCAGCCGCGGACTGGCGCTTTCACTCGCCATCGACGATGGGGTCGTGGTTCGTGCCGGTACCGATTTGCTGGAAACCGTGGTCGAAAACATTCTCGACAACGCGATCAGTTTTGCGCCCTTGGATTCGGAACTGAAGGTCTCGCTTCATCGCAGCGCCGGCATGGTCGAACTGGTGATCGAAGACCAGGGCCCGGGCATCAAAACGTCCAACTTGCACCGAATCTTCGAACGCTATTATTCGAGCCGGTCAGATTCGACCGAGGATGAGCACACCGCGGAGGGCGAATTGCTCGACCAGCATTACGGCATTGGCCTGTGGATCGTGCAACGAAACGTCACTGCCGTCGGGGGAACAGTCAGCGCCGAAAACATCGAAGGCGGCGGTTTGCGCGTCACCGTGCGCTTTCTCGCCGTTCGCTGACCGGGTTTGGCCAGGCCACGGATACGACCGTGTCATTTTTTTGATTCAGCTCGAATTACGCCTTTGCCGCTAGGGTTTAAGTTGAACAATTAAACCTAGATGCAAACATTATGTGTGCCCAAGCCCTGACCGGGACCTATGCCGGCGACGATGCCTGTCCATCGGACAATGATTATAGCGACCTGAATCCGGCGCGTGCGGTGGCGGTTCTTGGACGGTTTCTCAAGCGTCTGGGAGCCACCCGCGTTCGCACGACGTTTATTTTGGTGCGCTTCGAAGGGGTCGATGCGCAGGAGGCGCGATTGCTGTGCGCCGAGGCGGCCGGCGCGGCGCGGCTGTACCTGCAATTGGATGCCAGCACCTTCGTTATTGTCGACATTGGGCCGCGCCGGGCGCGAAACTTCGAGAAAGCGGAACGGGACATCACCGAGTTGATGACCCAGCGATTGAGCCGCTTGATCGGCCAGGCGGAGGCACGCGAATCCCACGCGCCGCGCGTTTTCATGAATGCGGTCCACTCCTGGAATGTCGAGTTGGCGGACCTGTCGTATGTCATTCGCCAACTTCTCGCCGCGCCGCCCGAGGTGGTCCGCACCCCGGTCTGAGCCGGTCGGCGACCCGTCAACGCGCAGGCGGCGGCAAGTTTTGGTCCGGGTTCCGAGGTCAACCGGCTTCGCGATTGCTTGCGCGGCGGCCGAAATCTGGCCGGATCGGTCGGGGCTGGAAGGGGCGCCCGTTTGATCGTGCGTTCTCAGTGAGAAATGCCGAGTGCGGCAAATCGGTCCGGCTGTCGGACGGCGCGCCGGTAGGCGACGGCCTGGGACAAGGCGCCGAACGCCAGAGGCAGAATCAGAGCCTGAAGGATCAACGCGACCGGCAATTGATCGTAACCGCGTCCCGCCAGCACGATTTCGCTCACAATGATGGCGGTATTGATCCCGCCCACGGCAAGGCTTAGGGCAAGCGCGCGCCCAGGTATTCCGTGCGAAATGAGAGTCTTGGGGAAACTTTCACGAATTTCCACGATCCAGATCGATGCCGCTCGCGCCGCTCTAATGCCAAGGACCTGCGACACGCTCACAACCAAGAACGGTGTCAGATACCCGAGGATCAATGGAAGCCACTGAATTTCAGCGGCGCCGAAAATCACCTCCGTTTGATTGAACAGTGCCAGGGCGGTTCCAAATATGATCGCGATGATCGCCGCCCGGGAGAGCACTTGTCGCGAAAACGAGACGGTGCGCGGCCCGCGTTGCATTCGATTCTCCATGGCGAATGTTCCTTCTGATTCTTGTTGATCTGAGGTCCCGATCACGGCGGTCTGTGGCGGCCGTTGGTCGCGCCATATGAGTTCGGTGCCCGGCGGGCGCGGAAATGGGCACCAACGGCTAGGGTCGCGGACCCACCTCGCGGATGATTTGCGCCAGGAGCTCGGGGTGCTCGGAGGTCGTGAGATGCCCGCCCGGCAAGGTCCGCACGTCGAGGCCGTGTGCGCTTAGACGGTCGCGCGCGACCACCGCCTGCCGCCACTCGAATGGATCATCCTCGCTGCCGGCAACATGGAACGACACGGTGCCGCGAAGCGCATGGAATAGGCGTTCCAGGTTCCACCGCTTTGCATTGCGCTTATGCTGATCGACAAAATCGGCGGATTTGCTCAACGCGGAAACGCCATTGCGCCGTCCGATTGCGTCATACAATTCGTTGATTTCGTCGGGCTTCACACCGTAGTCCTTCGACCACAATGGCTTCATGAGCTCACCGAACGCGAGCTTCGAATGTTGCGCCATCGATGTCGCAAGCCCGCCGAGGGGCGATTTGAGCACCGGTGTCGTGAACCAGGGGTGGGTGTGCGCCTCGGCGAACAGTCCGCCATTGATCAGCAGAACGCCTTCTATTCTGGTGGCCGGGTCAACGCCTCGTTCGAGGCGATCCTGTTGGCGGCTGAGGAGCTCGAGCGCAACAATGGAGGAGTAGTCGAAGCTGACGATGAATGTCGACTTGATCCCCTCGGATTCCCACGACGCCTCGACCAAATCGGCGCGCTCCATCGTGCCATAGGGATAGTCGTTTGGCTTATCGGATTCACCGTGTCCAACATATTCGACGTAAAGCCTCGGCCCGGGCCGCGTACCGGTCAGGTGCCGGTCGACTTTCACCCATCCGAACGAACCATCGGGCCAGCCGGGAAGGAAGGATGTCCAAATCGTGTCTTTATTCGGCGTTGCGTTTTGTGCGGTGCGCCGAAATACATGGACGACATCCGGCGAGGCCGTCGCGTCGCCCGGCCGCAAGAATTTTTTGGCCCGGCGATCATATGGGATTCTTGTTCCGAGCGCGAACCACTCTCGGGCCGTTACCGCGGATGAATCGGTCATGACCGTTTGGCTTTCGAGTGAGCGATCAAGAGTGGGGGTTCCAACAATGGTCGCTTCCGGGGTTTCAACTGCGGTGGACGTGTTCAGGGTTCGCATCGTCGGATCTCCTTGAAAGCGCTGAGTTAATTTGAGTGTATTTACACGTTTAGCGGTAAAAGAATCTATGCCACACGAGTTTGCCTTTGAGCCGCCTTGCCGAGGCAGGCGCGTGTGCAATCGGTCGGTGTCGCTAGGTCCATCACCAAAGGCCTTTCTATCGCGCAAATCACTATTGGTGTATATACACCTAAAAACGCAATGTCAACGCCGATTTTGGTTCATTGAGACGGAACACGACCGCGCCGCTTCGGGCCTTGTGCGAAATCCGCCACGTTCACTTGTCGCCCGCCCGCGATATGCGGAGTATCGAATTATGAATCTCGATCACGCTCAGGAGCGGACACGATCCGGCGGCCGTCGGGCCGAGGACACGGCCCGGCGGCCCGCGACCCTCTACTATTGCCCACCCGCAACCGATTCGACATAGGCCGCGATGTCGTTGGACGGCACCGCGAAGGCGATACGCGGCGATTGGTAGGGAACCTTGCGCGTATCGCCGAGGGCGAAACTGGCGATCATGCCGATCAGCGCACCGTTCTTATCGAACACCGGCCCGCCGGAATGGCCCGGTTCGACTTCCATCGAGATGACGATCGCGTTGGGCAGAGTGTAACCGTTGTATTCCAACGGATAGTCGAGTTGCGGTTCGCGGACAATGCCAAGCGAAACGGCGCCGGTGTGCCGTCTCGGGGCACCGATCGCGACAGCATGGTCGCGCCGCGCCAGGGTCGACGAATCGGCAAAGGTCGCCGCCGTCAAACCCGGGTTCGGCGGGACCTTGATGACCGCGAGCTCGCGGTCGCGATCGAGGGCGATAACACGACCCTCCATCACCGTGCCGTCGATTGTCGTGACCCGAGCGCGGTATTTGGAATTCGTCGCAATATGCGCCGCGGTGACGATCAAACCGCCGGCATCGACGATGGTCCCGCTCGCCGAGCTGACAAGTTCGCTGCCGGTCTGATCTACGGTTGCACGGTCGGCGAGGATGGTGATCGTGACGAAGCTGCGCGCTGCCTCGGCGGTGATGCGGTCATAGCCGGCAAATAGATATGTACCGCCTTCGCCATAGGGATAGGCGAGCGTGACCGGCGCCGCCCGGTCGCTCGATTTCGACGCGCCGCCGTTGCAGCCGGCAAGCGCCATCCCGGCGAGAACCGACAGAATGGCCGCGAGCACCCTGAGGGTCGGCTTGAAGCTGCGCCGGTATCCATTTCGTTCAGGCGCGGACATCGGCCCCCCTTGACCCATTTCGCCGGTGCGTCACGGCGCCGCGGCACCATTGGAGCCGGTGAGGGTTACTACCGCAAGCCTTTGTAATCAAGAGCCTTTGGACAGTTAGGCGCCGATTTCTGCGGCCCACAGGCTATAAACTTGTCACATTTTCGGGCCGACAAATTCGACACCGCGCCGCATATTAAATGCTAGCATGCCGCCAAATTCCTACACCCCCCAACGGAGGCGGAAGTGAAAAAACTACTGATCGCATTGGGCGTCATCATCGTCCTTTTGATCGCGGCTGTCTTGATCATCCCGAGTTTCATTCCGATCGATACCTACAAGGATGAAATCGCCAATCAGGTCCGGGAACGAACCGGCCGCGAATTCGCCATCAATGGCGAGGTGAGCGTGTCGCTGCTGCCCAATGTCGCGCTCGAGGTGAATGACGTGACTTTCGGTAACGCGAAAGGCGCGCGAACTTCGGAAATGGCATCGCTCAAGCAGCTGCAGATCGACGTCAAGCTGTTCCCCTTGATCAGTGGCGAGTTGGACATCAATCGATTCATCCTGATCGATCCGGTCATCAATCTCGAAGTGCTGCCCGACGGCACGCCGAACTGGCAAATCGTCCCACCGTCGGCGGCGGGCGCCGATAGTTCAGGCGGCGCCGGCGCGCCGGGTTTGGATCAAATCCGCCTCGGCGACGTGCGTTTGGAGAATGGACAGGTCAGCTACTTCGACGCCAAGACCGGCACCGAACAGGTGTTGTCCGACGTCAACGTGACCGTTGAACTCGATAACATCAACGCACCCTTCTCGGTTGACGGCTCGATGGTATGGCAGGGCGAGAAGATCGACATCACCTTGAACGCCGATTCCTTGAACTCGATCATGCAAGGTGGTTCGACCAATGCCAAGCTGGCGGTTGCCGCGGCGCCGGTGAAATTGGACTACCAAGGCACCATTACCGCCGGTGACCAAGCCGGCGCGGCCGGCGATGTCAGTCTCAACGTCCCGTCGGTGCGCAAACTGATGGGCTGGGTCGGCAACCCGATGCCGGAAGGGTCCGGCTTCGGTCTCCTTGATATCAAGGGCAAGATGGCTGCGTCCGCCGCCAAGGCCTCGTTTAGCGATGCGTCGATCGCCTTCGACGAGATCAAGGGCACCGGCCAGCTGGCCATCGACGCGAGCGGAGCCGTGCCGAGCATCGAGGGCCGGCTCGATCTCGAAGAGCTCGATCTCAATCCCTATATGCCGCCGAGCTCAGGCGACGAGGCGGCGGCGAGCGACTCGTCGGGAGCGGCCGCGGATTGGAGCGACGAGCCGCTGGATTTCAGTGCGCTGAAAGCCTTCAACGCAAATTTCACCCTCACCGCCAAGGGCATAAAGGCGCAGAACATCACGATCGGGAAAAGCGCTCTCACCTTGACGAATGCGGGCGGCAAGATGACCGGCGATTTGACCGAATTGGCGCTCTATGGCGGTCAGGGACAGGGCAAATTCGTCCTCGACGCATCGGGCGACGTCCCCGCCGTGCACAAGGTCTTTGCCATGAGCGGGATCCAGGCCGAACCGTTGTTGTCCGACGCCATGGGCAATGACAGTCTCAGCGGATCGGGCAATTTGAGTTTTGCCCTCGATGCCAATGGCATATCTCAGCGCCAGATGGTCAAGAACCTGGACGGCAACGGGGCATTCGATTTCCGCGATGGCGCGATCAAGGGATTCAACCTTGGCGCCATGGTGCGCAATGTAACCTCGGCGTTTCTCGACGCCGGCGCCCAGGAGGAACAGAAGACCGACTTCTCCGAGTTGTCGGCGACCTTCGTCATCGTCAATGGCATGTTGACTAACGACGATCTCAACATGTCGTCGCCCTTGTTCCGGGTTGATGGTGCCGGCACCGCCGATCTTCCGGCGCGGACGGTGAATTACAAAGTGACGCCGAAGCTGGTCGCGTCGACCGAAGGCCAGGGCGGAGCGACGGACCTAAAGGGAGTCGCGGTTCCGGTGATCATCAGCGGTCCGTGGAGCGACCTGAGCTATACCCCGGACATCTTGGGCGCGATCGGCGATCCCGAGGAGTTGGCCAAGGGTGCCCTCGGCGCCTTGGGCGGATCCCTCGAAGGCGGTGCCGGGCTCGAGGGCGTACTCGAAGGTGGCGCCGGGGCCGTCGGCGGCGACGTCGTAAAGGGTTTGCTCGGAGGCGATGGAGAGGGCACCGGTGCCACTCCGGAAGCCGGCGACGTCGTGAAGGGCTTGCTCGGAGGTGAAGGCGAAGCCACCGAAGGCGCGGCACCGAGCGCCGGAGACGTTGTCAAGGGACTGCTTGGTGGCGGCACCACTGAGGCGCCGGCGCCGGCTGCCGCAACCCCGGAGACGGCGACGACCGCACCGGCTACGGCAACGCCGGAGGCGGCGACGACCGAGGGCTCCGGTGCGGCACCGGCCCCCAATGTCGTTGACGATACCTCGAAGGTGATAAAGGGCCTGTTCGGCGGCGATTAGGTGCCGCATCGGCCGTCCGGCCGGGCGTTGACGCGTAGGTAACGGCCACCGGATTTGGGCACGTCGCTGTGGCATCGTCATGCGGCGGTCGCCTATGGCGCCGTGTTCGTCGGCGTTTGCGGGCACGCCTCGACCGAATTCGTTCAGAAACTGACTCACGTCGCCGGGCCCGAACTGTCGGTTTGGCGATTCCTTCTCGGCGGCGCCGGGTTGGTGGTCGTTGCGCTGGCTTTGCCGTCGGCCCGTGATCTTCTGGCACCATTGCGCGAGCATGGCCTGCGCATAGCAGGGTTGTCGTTGCTCGGCATCACCGCCGGCTATCTGGTGTTTCACTGGTCGCTCGACTTCGCCACCGTGCCGGCGGTCGCGACCATCGTCACCACGATCCCGATCTTCGTCGCGCTGGTCAATTCGTGGGTCAACCGCCAGCCGATCACCGCGCCCAAGATCATCAGCGGCGCGGCTGCGATCGTCGGCATCGCGTTGCTGATGACGGATGGCTACCTGGCTAAATTGGCCGGCTCGTCGGGCAATCTGGTCGGCATCTTCCTGGCCATGACCTGCGCCGCTCTGGTCGCCGCTTACACCGTACTGGTCCGCCCGCTGATCAGGGAGTTCGGCGCCTTGCGGCTGACCGCGTTGACGATGATGATCGGCGCCCTCGGCCTGTGGCTGATTGTCGGCGCGGTCTTCGGCACCTGGGTCGATCCGACGACCTTGTTCGACCGTCCGGCCGGTGACGCTGTCGCGTTGATCACGATCGCGGTGTGGAACACGACGATCACCCAATTCCTGTGGATCGGCGGGCTGGCAGCGGTGCCGGATATCACCCGTGGCAGCTACCTGTTTTTCATGAAGCCCGTCATTGCGTCGTTCCTGGCCGTCGTGTTCCTGGGCACGCTATTGACCATTGCCCAGATATTGGCCATTTGCGTGATCTGCGGATCGGTGGCATTGGAATGGGTCTGGACCAACCGCAGGGGCGGCAAGGCGACGGCATGACGGCAACGCATTATTGGCAGGATTTGACGACGGCGGATTTCGCGGCCCTGGACCTCGCGCGCCAGATCGCTGTCTTGCCCCTTGGCGCGATCGAGCAGCACGGCCCTCATTTGCCGCTGTCGACCGACCGTAAGATCGCCGATGGGGTGATCAACCGGACCCTGGAGTTGGCGCCCGAAAGATTGCCTGTTTTGATACTGCCGACGCTACCCGTCGGCCTCAGTATCGAACACGGCGGCTATCCCGGGACTTTGAGCGGATCGGCCGAGACACTCTTGCGCCTGTGGGTCGAGATCGGTGAGGCGGTCGCCCGAACCGGGGTCCGCAAAATGGTATTGTTCAACAGCCATGGCGGACAATCGAATTTGACCGCATTGGTGGCACAGGAATTGCGCAGCGCCCATGGCCTATTCGTCGTGTCGCACCATTGCTATCGGATATGGCGCGAAAGTCCCCATTTCGACGAGTCTGAGCGTCGCGAAGGCATTCACGGCGGAGCCATCGAAACCTCGATCATGCTGGCCCTCGATCCGGAGCACGTCGACATGGCGGCGGCCAGGCGCTTCGAATCCACGCTGGCGACGATGGGCGACGATCATTCGGCGTTGGTGGCGGATGGCAAGGCCGCTTTCGCGTGGGAGATCCAGGACGTAAACCCGGCCGGGGCGGTGGGTGACGCCGCGGATGCCGACGCCAAACGGGGACATGCCTTGATCGAGGATGCGGCGCGGCAGTTCCTCGCCGTCCTGAACGAGGTCGACCGCATAGACCCGGGTTCGGTTCTGAAGACTACCTAGCCGGGAGGGCCGAACCATTCCACCTAGCCGCCATCCTCGATGACGATCTGTCGCGGCTCTTCGCTGGCGCGGTGGATACGCCATATTTCCTCGTAGGCGCGTTCGAGATTACGGACAAAGCGCGCGGTATCGAAGAGCGGAGCGTCACCCTTTCGCGCCAACAGGTCTGCCCGCATTTCCGCCAATGCGTTGGGCGACCGCGCCAGGCGGACTGCCAGGTCGACATAGTCATCAGCGGTTTCGGCAATGAGATCGGGCCGGCCGATGGCATGAAGAAGACTGGCGGCGACCCGTCCGGCGAAGCTGTCGGACGGGTAGGCGAGCACCGGCAGTCCTACCGACAGGGCATCGCTGGCGGTCGTGTGCCCGCTGTAGAAGTGGGTGTCGAGGAACAGATCCGCGAGCCGGAGACGGGCAAGGTGCTGCGGCTTCGGCAGCGGCGGCGCGAAGACGAGCCGCTCCGGCCCGACGCCCGACTTTTCGGCTTCTCGGCGCAGGCACGCCTCGACGTCCGGCGCCGGGCGATAGACCCAAAGCACGCTGCCCGGGACTGACTTCAGGATACGCACCCACAGGCCGAAGATGGCCGGCTCGATCTTGCGCGGGCTGTTGAATGTGGCGAAGACCACGCCACCGTCGGGAAGCCCGACCTCGGCCCGGGTCGATGGTGAATCCGCCACCGGCTGACGGTCGTCATTGACCTGATAGGTATGGGGCAGGAGGACGAGTTTCTCCGCGAAGGCGGCGGCCTTCGATGCCGGGGTTACGATTGGGTCTCCGATCAGATAGTCGATGAACCGAGCCCCCATGGTTCCCGGAAAGCCGAGGTAGCTGACCTTTATCGGCGCCAGCGGCGCGACGAGAAGGCGCGGCCGTGCGTTGCGCGTATAGCCGTTGAGATCAACCAGGATGTCGATATCGGCGGCCGCGATTCGTCGCACCGCGTCGTGGTCGGACAAGCCCGCGAGATCGTGGAAGGAATCGCAACCGGCGGCGATGTCCTTGCGGTATTGGCTGCCGTCATCGGGCACCATCGGGAATCCGGTGATATGAAATCGATTCCGGTCATGGTGGTGGAACATTGTGCGTGTCAGATGCGCCGTCGCATGGTCGCCGAATCCGGCCGACATGTAGCCAATCCGAATCTTATCGTTGGTCGTCTTCCGTATCGGTGTCGCCACGATCGCGGTCAGGTGCTTTGCCTCGCGCTCAAGACGTTCGGCGTATCGGGTGGCTATTTTCAGTCGATCCTGCTCCGCCATGGGCCAGAATATTGCCGTGAAGGGCGATACGCCGGAATCGTCGAGCTCCGCCAATCCCTCGAAGAACCGCGCGGACTCCGCCCAATCGGTCCAGTCGCAAATGGCCAGTCTCGTATGGGCCAGCCGCGCCCGCGCATTGGCGTCGTCCGGTCGCAACCGCAGCGCCGTCTGGAATGCGGCGATCGCTTCCCGGTACCGTCCAAGGCCATAATAGAGCGGGCCCAGATTTGCCGGTGCTTCGTACAAGGTGGCATCAAGGCGGGCCGCGGATTGGAATGCCGCCAACGCATCCTCGGTGCGGCCCGCGCCGTTCAACGCGGCCCCGTAGTTGCAATAGACACCGGCATTACGAAATCCGTCCTCGACCAACCGTTCCGAAGCGCGGGTGGCGGTGTCGTGCTGACCTTGGCCAATCGCGTCGAGGACGGTGTCATGGAGCAGCCGAGGCGGCGTTGCCGGTATCTCGATAAGTTTCTCTCGGCATCTCACAGCGTCTTCGGGACGGTGGTGCGCGTCGAATTCACGACTCAGCGTGAAATAGAGGTTGGCGGCACCCGAGTCGGGGCCTGTGAGCCGGCCAAGCTCATGGATCGACGAATCGAGATCGCCGTCCTGACACAACGCCATCGCGAGGTTGAGACGGATGCCGTGATCGTCGGGCGCCAATTCGGCGGCCCGCGCGAAGTATCGACGCGCTTCGCCCAGGTTCTTCTTTTGCACGGCAACAACGCCGAGCAAATTGTGGGCGGCGACATCGTCGGGATTATCCTGGAGCACCAATTCGAAGCGCGCCGCAGCCGCGTCCAAATCCCCCTCCCGGCGCAGCCGCACGCCCTCGGCCATGTGCGTCTTGGCGTCGCTCAAGCGGATCCGGCGGCGTTCGCCGCAAGGATGTCAATGGTCATAGGTGATCAGGGTGTGTAGCGGGATATCGAGAGCGTCGCGACCGTTGAGAAAGGTGAGCTCGATAATCGTGGCCACCGCGGCGGGATCGCCGCCAACCTTGCGAATGAGCGAAACCGCCGCGTTCGCCGTTCCGCCGGTCGCCATCAAGTCATCGATAATAACGATCCGCTGGCCCGGGCGGACGGCGTCGGCCTGAATCTCGATGGTATCGGTGCCATATTCGAGGTCATAGGTGTGCGAAATCGTCTCGCCTGGCAATTTGCCCTGTTTCCGTATCATCGCAAACCCGCAACCGAGGCGCAGCGCCAAGGGCGCGGCGACGAGAAATCCGCGCGATTCGATCCCCATCAATAGGTCGGCGCGATAGGGGCCGATCTCGTCGCCAAGGCGTTCGACCGTATAGGTCCAGGCGCGCGGCTCGGCCAAAAGCGTCGAAATATCGTAAAACAGGATCCCGGGCTTCGGAAAATCCGGAATGCCGCGAATGTGGGCCTTCAAGTCCATTTCGGTCGCCTCCCAGGGATCCGCTACCGCATCGTCATATCAAGTTCGCCCGCATTCAGCCAGCCTGCGATCGACGCCGAATCGTCGGTTGTCTCCTCTGGCGCCGAACCACAATTGCAACACTTGTAACAATTATGAGACAAACGTTGCATCGACGGATTTTCCTGTTATAGGCTTGCCGTCACCAGGGAGTAGGCACACGAACCGCAATGTCCTATCAAGCGGTCAACCGCGAACTCGAAGCGATCTACAGTACATTGAGCCCGCAATTGCGGCGCGCGGCGCGCTATGTCCTGGATCGGCCCGACGATGTCGCGCTCTACACGATGCGTCGCCTCGCCGCGCGCGCCGGCGTTCATCCGACGACCATGGTGCGGCTGGCCCGTCGCCTGGACTATCCAGGCTTCGATGCCTTGCGTGACATCTACCGGGATCGCCTCAGCGGCATCCACGCGCGTTACAGCCATCAGGCTCGTGACCTGCAAACGCAGCAAAGCCGAAAGATACTCGAAGATATCGCGAAGACCGAGATCGAGAATGTCGCCGACTCGTTCGGCGAGGCCCGCGGCGCGGACCTGGAACGGTGCGCGCGGCTTCTCGATTCGGCCCGTCGCATCTATCTGGTCGGGCTGCGCGGGTGCTTTCCGATCGCGTTCTATCTGCACTATTCGCTATCGATGTTTCGCGACGACGTCGTCCTCATTGACGGAGTCGGCGGAACCCTGGCCGACGGATTGCGCGATATCGAAGGCAGCGATGTCCTGGTGGCGATCAGCTTTTCCCCCTACACCCGCGAAACGGTGAACGTCGTAAACTACGCCGCCGCCCGTCGCGCACGCATCATCGCGATCACCGATGGCCGGTTATCGCCGCTGAACGGGCCGTCAACCGAGACCTTGCTGGTCCGCTGTGACAGCCCGTCTTTTTTCCAATCGATCAGCGCCGCCCAATCGGTGGTGCAGGCGCTTGTCGCTTTGGTGATCGCCGGCGGTGGTGATAAGGCGCTGAACAAATTGGCACAGCGCGAACGTCAACTCGCCAGTTTCGACGCTTATTGGGACGACGTGCCGTCGCGGATCGGCGCGCAATGACCAATATTCTCCACCGCCACTCCCATGTCGTGCCGCGGGTCGCTGCCCGTGGCGAGGGTCCATACGTCTATGACGTCGACGGCGCAAAATATCTCGACGCGTCGGGCGGTGCCGCGGTGTCCTGCCTCGGCCATAGCCATCCCGACATCATCCGCGCGATCAAGGATCAGGTCGACGTTCTGTCCTATGCCCATACATCATTTTTCGCCAACCGACCGGCGGAGGATCTGGCCGATCTGCTGATCGAAAAGGCGCCCGACAGTTTGGGCAAAGTCTATTTCGTTTCCGGCGGGTCGGAAGCGGTCGAGGCCGCGCTCAAGATGGCGCGGCAATATTTTGTCGAAATCGGCGAGCCTCAGAGGCGCCGGGTCATCGCGCGTTGGCAGAGCTATCACGGCAATACGCTCGGCGCGCTTGCAACCGGTGGAAACCTTGGGCGACGAGAGATGTTCCTGCCGATTCTCGGCGATTTCGCATCGCATATCTCGCCCTGCTTCGAATACCGTTATCGTACGACGGTGGAGAGTAGCGAGGATTACGGGCTCCGCGTCGCCGACGAATTGAAGGCTGAGATCGAGCGCCTCGGCCCCGACACGGTGGCTGCCTTTATCGCCGAGCCGGTCGTTGGCGCGACGGCGGGCGTGGTCCCATCGGTGCCTGGCTACTTCAAGCGGATTCGTGAGATATGCGACGAATACGGCGTCCTGCTGATCCTCGATGAAGTGATGTGCGGTATGGGCCGGACGGGCACGCTGTTCGCATTCGAACAGGATGGCGTGGTGCCCGATTTGGTGACCTGCGCGAAGGGTTTGGGCGCCGGTTATCAGCCCATTGGCGCGGTCCTCCTCGATCAGCGGTTCGCGGATGCCTTCTATCATGGTTCGGGCTTTTTCCATCACGGCCATACCTATATGGCCCATGCGACGGCATGCGCCGCGGCGCTGGCGGTTCAGAGAGTGATCGACAGGGATGATTTGCTCAGCAATGTGCGGCTTCAGGGTGACGCGCTGGTCGACGCATTGACCGCCCGCCTCGGCAACCACCATCATGTCGGCGACATTCGCGGCCGCGGTTTGTTTCGTGGTGTCGAGTTGGTCGCCGATCGGGCCACCAAGCAGCCCTTCGACCCGGCGCTCAAGCTCCATGCCCGGGTCAAGCGTGAAGCCATGGACCGGGGCTTGATGTGCTACCCGGCCGGCGGCACCGTGGACGGCACCTCCGGCGACCATATCCTGTTGGCGCCGCCGTTCATCATCGACCGGACCCATGTCGACGAAATCGCCGAAAAACTCGGCGACTCGATCGATGCGGCTATTGCGAGCGCCGGTTCATGACCGAGCACCGCGACCATTCGGAGGGGAGGTGGTCTCCCTTCATCATCGCGGTCGCGCCGAACGGGGCGCGCCGGACCAAGTCTGACCATCCGCGGCTCCCGATGACGCCTGACGAGATCGCGGCGACGGCCGCGGCCTGCCGTGACCAGGGTGCGGCCATGATCCACCTCCACATCCGCGACGCAAACGGCGACCATGCGCTCGATGCCGATGCCTATCGCACGGCGACGGCGGCGATCCGGCGGGAGGTGGGAGACGGATTGGTGGTGCAAATCACGACCGAGGCGGTCGGCCGCTTCGCGCCGGCGCAACAAATGGCCGTGGTCCGGGACGTGCGGCCGGAGGCGGCGTCGATCGCAATCCGCGAGTTGGTCGCCGACGCGGACGCCGAAGGCACGGCTGCCGAATTCTTTGCCTGGTTGGTAAGCGAGGCGGTGATGCCGCAATTCATCCTCTATTCGAGCGACGACGTGATGCGGTTCCTCGATCTCCGGCGACGCGGAATCATCCCCGGTGCCCGGCATTTCGTGCTTTTCGTCCTCGGCCGATACAGCCGCGAACAGCAGTCGAACCCAGCGGATCTGTTGCCGTTTCTTGCCGCCTGGCCCGGCGAGGGCGACTGGGCGGTGTGCGCCTTTGGCGCCCGCGAAAACGCTTGTGCGTTGACGGCGGCAACGCTTGGCGGGCATAGTCGCGTCGGCTTTGAGAACAATCTTTATATGGCGGACGGATCGTTTGCACCGGACAATTCGGCGCTCGTCGCTCAGGACCGTCAGGGTGCGGAACTCATCGGGCGTCCTATCGCCGATGCGAAATTCATCCGCGAGAGTTTCACGGTTGCCGCCTGATAGGGAGGCAAATACCTTCGAGAGACGCCCGAGCGATCTTTTGAGGGAGCACATGGCGCCACACCGGCGTCGATATTTTCGAGGTGAGGAAGTTAGGGAGGACCCTTTACTATGAACAAGTTGCTAACCACGACATTCGCCGCAGCCCTGGTCGCCGGTGCGACCGCCATCGGCGGCGTCACCGGCGCTTCGGCGCAGCAAACATTCGTTACCATCGGCACCGGCGGTGTAACCGGCGTTTATTACCCGACCGGCGGCGCCATCTGCCGCCTCGTCAACAAGGGCCGCAAGGAACACAACATCCGTTGCTCGGTCGAGAGCACCGGCGGATCGGTGTTCAATCTCAACGCGATCCGCGGCGGTGAGTTGGAGATGGGCGTAGCCCAGTCCGATTGGCAATACCACGCCACCAACGGGACCAGCAAATTCGAAGATCAAGGCCCCAACGAGAAGTTGCGGTCGGTGTTTTCAGTCCATCCCGAGCCGATGACACTGGTGGCGCGCGCCGATTCCGGCGTCAAGTCGCTCGGTGATTTGAAAGGCAAGCGGGTCAATGTCGGCAACCCTGGGTCGGGCACACGGGCCACGGTCGAAGTCCTGTTCGACGCCATGGGTTGGACCATGGATGATCTGCAGCTGGCTTCGGAACTCAAGGCTTCCGAACAGTCTCAGGCTCTCTGCGACAATAAGATCGACGCCTTTTTCTACCCGGTCGGCCATCCCAGCGGTTCGATCTCCGAGGCGTTGAGTTCCTGCGATTCGGTACTGGTGCCGATCGAAGGCCCCGAAGTCGACAAGTTGGCAGAGGAAAATTCGTACTATGCCAAGGCGACGATTCCGGGCGCCGCCTACAGCCTCGATTACGACACGCCGACCTATGGTGTGAAGGCGACCTTCGTCAGCTCGACCGACGTGCCGGACGCGGTGGTCTACGAGGTGGTCAAGGCGGTTTTCGAGAACTTCGATGACTTCCGGAAATTGCACCCGGCATTCCAGCACTTGCAACCCAACGACATGGTTCGCGATGGCAACTCTGCGCCGACCCATGACGGTGCGGCCAAGTACTTCGATGAAAAGGGAATGATGTAACCACTCTTTTGGGCGGGACGGCCAGGCGCCGTCCCGCCTGCGTTTTTTGAACTGTATTGAGACCGCCGCCGGCCATTGTACCAAGATGGTCGGCGCTATTTGGGGTCGTATCGGATGTCCTTGCCGTAAGGAGCAACCGTCATGACTGCCGCGCTAAGACTTACCGCAATCATAATTCTTCTGGCCGGTCTGGCCTTGGGGTCCGCGCCCGCGTCCGCCGAATCGATCAAGATCGGCACCGGCAGTACGGCCGGTGTCTATTTTCAGGTCGGACGAGCAATCTGCCATATGCTCGGCAAATTCACGGCGGCGCGGCAAATCGCATGCGAATCGCCGCCGACCGCCGGATCGATCTCTAACCTCAGAAACCTGCGCGCCGGCAACCTCCAGATTGGCGTGGCCCAATCCGATTGGCAGTTCCATGCGCTCTACGGGACCGGGCCATTCGCCGAGGCGGGACCGGATAACGGCCTCAGGGCTCTGTTTTCGGTCCACGGCGAGCCACTTACGTTGGTCGCGCGCCGAGACGCCGGGATCGCCAAGCTCGACGACCTGTCCGGCAAACGGGTCAACATGGGCAATCCCGGGTCCGGGCAGCGTGCGACGATGGAAGTGGTGATGGCCGCGAAGGGTTGGACCGCGGACACGTTCAGCATGGCCGACGCCCTTGGCGCCTTTCAGATGTCGATGGCGCTGTGCCACGACCGCATCCAGGCCATGGTTTACACGGTCGGCCATCCGAATGGCGCCGTGGGCAAGGCGGCCGAACTCTGCGATGCCGTCATCGTCGAGGTCAAGGACGCGGTCATCGACAAGTTGGTCGCGGAGAACCCGTATTATGCCTACACCACGGTCCCGGGTGGTCTTTATCCCGGTAATCCGGACCCAACGACGACTTTCGGAGTCAAGGCGACTGTCGTGACATCGGCCGATTTGCCCGACGACGTGGCTTACGCGATAGTTGAAACGGTGTTCGCCAACCTGGACGCCTTCAAGAGCCTGCATCCGGCGTTCGCCGCCCTGGAGGCACGGGCAATGACGGTCGACGGGTTGTCGGCGCCGCTGCACCCGGGGGCGGCACGCTATTTCCGCGAAGCAGGACTGATGTGACGAACTCGGATCGAGGCACTATACTGGCCGACGAGGTGAACGAAGCAAGACGGCAGGAACACCCGCCGCATAGGGGAAACAGGGAGACATCATGAGCGACGACAATACGACCGGCCGTCAAGCCTCAGACGAGGAACTTCAAGACCTTATCGCTCAAACCGACACCGGCGCCCGATCGCCGGCAGGGGCCGTCGGCAAGCTTCTGCTATGGGTCGCCTTCGCGTGGTCGATTTTTCAGCTATGGATCGCCTCGCCGCTGCCGTTCATGTTCAATTTCGGCATCTTCAATTCGAACCAGGCGCGTTACATCCACCTCGCCCTGGCCCTGTTCCTCGCCTTTGCCGCCTATCCGGCGTTGAAGCGGTCGCCGCGCGGCTACATTCCGATCCAGGATTGGGGCATGGCGCTGGTCGGCGCGTTCACCTCGGCCTACCTCTACATCTTCTACGTCCAGATCTCGGCCCGGCCCGGCCAGCCGACCGAGCTCGATTTGATCGTCTCCGCAGTTGGCATCGTCCTGCTGCTCGAGGCGACCCGTCGCGCGCTCGGCCCGCCGCTGATGGTCGTTGCCCTTGTCTTCTTGGCCTACATCTTCTTTGGCCACTTGGGGCCGGAGGTGATCGCTTGGAAGGGCGCATCGATCACCAAGGCAATGAACCATTTGTGGCTGACGACCGAAGGCGTCTTCGGTATCGCGCTCGGCGTGTCGACCGACTTCGTCTTCTTGTTCGTCCTGTTCGGCGCGCTGTTGGACAAGGCGGGCGCCGGCAACTATTTCATCAAGGTCGCCTTCGCCCTGCTCGGCCACTTGCGGGGCGGGCCGGCAAAAGCGGCGGTCGTCGCCTCCGGCATGACCGGGTTGATCTCGGGGTCCTCGATCGCCAACGTGGTGACGACCGGGACATTCACGATTCCGCTTATGAAGCGAGTCGGGTTCACGTCCGAAAAGGCGGGCGCGGTCGAGGTCGCGTCTTCGGTCAACGGCCAGATCATGCCGCCGGTCATGGGCGCCGCGGCGTTCCTCATGGTCGAGTATGTCGGCATTCCCTATATCGAGGTCGTCAAGCACGCCATTCTTCCGGCGGTGATCTCCTATATCGCACTTGTCTACATCGTCCATCTCGAGGCGGTGAAAGCGAACATGCAGGCGCTCGAGAAGCCGATTCAGAGAACTGTAGTCCAAGGCCTGATATCGGCCGGAATCTCGGTCTGCAGCATCATCATCCTGTCGTTCGCGGTCTATTACACGATCGGCTGGATCAAGGATTTCGCGCCCGACAGCGCGGCGCTGATCGTGACGATCGGCGTGTTCGTCGCTTACATCGGCCTGTTGTGGTATGGCGCCCGTTTTCCCGAACTCGAGCTCGACGATCCGAATTCGCCGGTGGTCAAGCTGCCCGAGGCGGGCCCAACGATTCGCTCCGGGCTGCATTACCTATTGCCGGTCATCATCCTGATTTGGTTCCTGATGATCGAACGCTATTCGCCTGGGCTGTCCGCGTTCTGGGCGACCTGTTTCATGATTTTCATCTTGCTGACCCAGAAGCCACTGAAGGTGATGTTCCGTAAGGCCGGTAACGCCGCGGCCGCGTTTCGAGAAGGCGTCAATGACTTTTGGGAAGGCATGATCGCCGGCGCCCGCAACATGATCGGCATCGCCATTGCGACCGCCGCCGCCGGTATCATCGTCGGCACAGTGACGCTGACTGGCGTCGGCCTGGTGATGGCGGAATTCGTCGAGTTTATCTCCGGCGGCAGCCTGATCCTGATGCTCTTCTTCGTCGCAATCATCAGCCTGATCCTCGGCATGGGTCTGCCGACGACGGCCAACTACATCGTCGTGTCGTCGTTGATGGCTGGCGTCGTGGTCGAGCTCGGGTCGCAGTCGGGGTTGATCGTACCGCTGATCGCCGTTCACATGTTCGTGTTCTATTTCGGTATCATGGCCGACGTGACGCCGCCGGTGGGGCTGGCGTCGTTCGCCGCGGCGGCGGTGTCGGGGGGCGATCCCATGAAGACTGGGTTTACCGCCTTCTTCTATAGCTTGCGCACCGCGGCGCTGCCGTTCCTGTTCATCTTCAACACGAAGCTGCTGCTGATCGGTATCGATGGGCCCTTCGACCTCGTCCTCACCGTGATAACGGCGACACTGGCGATGCTCATATTCGCGGCCGCGACTCAAGGCTTCTTCATAGCGCGCAGTCGAATCTACGAATCCGTGATACTGCTTGTGATCGCGTTCACCTTGTTCCGACCCGGTTTCTGGATGGATATGATCCAGCCGCCGTTCACCACGGTCCCGCCGACCGACGTCATTGAGATTGCCGAGGATCAGCCGCCGAACGCGGATATCCGCCTCGACATCGAAGGGGAAAATGCTGACGGCGTTCGCGTCAGAAAGCAGGTCATCCTGCCTCTTGGCCCGCCCGGGACCGGCGAGGAGCGCTTGATGTTCGCCGGGCTCGAGTTGCTCGACGAGGACGGTCAGATTCTGGTCGACAATATCGGCTTCGGCAGCCCGGCGGAAAAGGCCGGCGTCGAGTGGGACTTCGCCATCACCGGTGTGCTGGTGGCAAGCGACCGGATGGCCAAGGAGTGGATGTACATTCCGGCCTTTATCGTTCTGGTCCTCATTGTCTTGATGCAACGCGGCCGGCGCCGCAAAGAACCTGCCGAAACGGCCACGGCATAGGGAGATTAGGCATGTTCAAGGATATTCTGGTTCCGCTCGACCTCAATTCCGAAAAGGCGGGGCAACGCACGCTGCCGGTGGCCGCCGAACTGTGCCGCACATTCGGCGCCCGACTGCATGTGCTGAATGTGGTTCCCGATTTCGGCCTGGCCATGGTTGGCCAGTACTTCCCGGAGGGCTACGAGGACAAGATGGCCGCGCAGGCCGACGAACACCTCCATGCGTTGGTCAAGGAAGCCGTGCCCGACGATATCCAGGTCCAGTGCATCATCGCCGACGGCAACATCTACCACGAGATCGTCGAGACCGCCGAGAAGGTCAACGCCGATCTTATCGTGATGCGGTCTCACCGCCCGGAGCTCAGGGACTACCTTATCGGTCCCAATGCGGAGAAGGTCGCCCGCCATGCCGATTGCTCGGTCATGATCATCCGCGGCGAGGGCCATTAGTACCGTTCGACCAACCTCCGAGTTCTTTGAAACTGCTCTAGGTGACAAAAAAATGGGCGAACCGAGGTTCGCCCAAGTCACCTGGAGGTAAGGTTCGGGCTGACTATTTCTTCCGGTATTCTTCGGGAAGAAACATCATCGAATCGTGATCCTCGGCCACGATGTGACACTCGAAACAGAACGTCATGCCAGCCGAATTGTTGCCGTTGGTGACACCGAAGATCGCGCCGCCCGGCATGATCATCGTGTATTTCCAATCCTGAGACTCGGCGTTGAAGCCGGCGGGCATTTTTTCCATCAGGAACAGCGGCCCCATGCTGACGCTGCCGTCGCCGGCGACCGAGAAGCTATCCTTGGCCAACTCGGCGCCGACCGGCATCTCGACCAAGCCTTCGTACTCGGCATAGACCGGCGCGTCGGGGCTGCCGTAATTGTTCACGTAGCGTCCGCCATGGGTGTCCGATACGTAGGGCGCGGTATTGTATGACGGCCACAATTGATAGGTCTTCGCCGCGGCGACGCCGGATTTGGCATAGGACGCCTTTAATTCCTTGCGCAGGCAATCGTAAACGGCGACGGCCTCTTCGTCGGTGATCTCCGCGCCGACGGCGGCGCCGCCGCAGGGGTTGCAAGGATTGCATGGATTGCACGGATTTGACGCTGCGCAGGGGTTGCACGGATTGCATGGATTACAAGGATTGCACTTCGCCGCGGCGCACGGGTTGCATGGATTACACGGATTGCATTTCGCTGCCGCGCACGGATTGCAAGGGTTGCACGGATTGCATTTCGCCGCGCACGGATTGCACGGGTTACAAGGATTGCACGGATTTGCCGCTGCGCAGGGGTTCGCCGCCAGCCGCGGCACCACACACGCCGATTTCGCGCCGCCGGCTGCGCAGGGATTACAGGGGTTGCACGGATTACAAGGGTTGCATGGATTGCATTTTGCCGCTGCACATGGGTTGCACGGATTGCAAGGGTTGCATGGATTGCATTTCGCCGCAGCGCAGGGATTGCACGGATTACAAGGGTTGCACGGATTGCATTTATTGGCTGCGCAGGGGTTGCAGGGATTGCACGACGCTATCTGCACCGGTAACGCGGCCGGGTTGGCCTTTGCCGCCGGCAGCGGCGCCATCACCGCGAGGGCCGTCACTGTGATGATAAGGGCGCCGGCACCGGCCAGCACCGGCAGCTTGGTCGATGAAAGCAGGCTGTGTTTGTAATCCTTCACCTCTACCTCCCGGTTGTGACGCACCCGGCTCGGCCGCGGTTAAACCTCGATCCGGTCCCAAGGGCGATTCAAGACATTCGAATAGTAGGGCGATCTTGTGGTCAGGTGTTTTCACGTTCGCTCACATCTAGTTGAGTGGAAAACCCACATCGAAGGTCCGATTGTAGGATTATGCCTCGAATCCCAATGCCAGCGCCGAAATGGCGCCGATCAATGCTGGCGGCCGCTACGCTCGTGGTCGTGGCGTTCGCCCCGGTTCGGGCCCCGGTGGCCGAACCACCGGTGCCGGCGACGGTGGCGGTGCCGGCCGGGCCATTCGTCTACGGCTCCGACCGGGCCGAGCGCGAAAGCGCCTATTTGCTTGATGAAGCGGCCTACGGCCATCGTGTCACGCGGGAGCGCAAGTGGTACGAAAACGAACCATTAGGCACGGCGGATACGGGCGCCTACCGCATCACCGAAACGCCGGTCACCAATGCCCAGTACGCCGCTTTCGTCCGCGATACCGGCCACAATTGGCCAAATGTCGACGCCGATACCTGGCGCGGCTATAGGCTCATCCATCCCTACGAGCGAACCCGCCGTCATGCCTGGACCGGCCCGGCGCCCCCGCCGGGGCGTGCGGACCACCCGGTAGTGATGGTTTCCCATGCCGATGCGGTGGCCTTCGCCGACTGGCTTTCGGCCAAGACAGGCATGCAATGGCGATTGCCGACCGAGGCCGAGTGGGAGAAAGCGGCGCGCGGCACCGACGGACGGTATTTCCCGTGGGGCAATACTTTCGAGCCCGATCGCCTGAACAGCCATGATCTCGGCCCGTTCGACACGATGCCGGTCGGGTCCTTTCCGGCGGGTGTCAGTCCCTATGGCGTCCTCGATTCCGCGGGCCAGGTCTATGAATGGACCGCGACCCCCAAGGGCGATCGCCGCTACATCGTCAAGGGTGGATCCTGGGACGACAAGGGGTGCGGCGTTTGCCGCCCGGCGGGTCGCCATTCCCGTCCAACGGATATCAAGCATATCTTGGTTGGTTTCCGACTTGTCTTGGATGCCGGTCATTCGGCACAATAGCGATATGAGCACGACAGCAAACGAACTGGATCCATCGGAGCCAGCGACCCCGGCTGTGATTGACAACCTCGATTTCAGCCACCTCGGCAAGGCGGAGTTGGAACGCATGGCCGTGGCGGGCGAGGAAGTGGTCGATTGCATCCGCGTCCTGGCCAAGAGCGGCGACAATATCGTCGGCGAACTCTTACGCCACGAGGGTGAGTTCCTGCAGTGGGACCACTATCCGCCGGGGGACGTCTACGACCGCGATTCCGCATCGCAGTACTACTACCACTCCCATCCGCCCGAGGAGCGTCCGGGCGAGCACGGCCACTTCCACACGTTCATACGACCGAAGGGCATGCCCGACGACATCAAGCCGGCGATGGTTCCCGATTTCGAGGCGCCGGAGGATGCCAACGATGCACTCAGCCATCTGATCGCCATATCGATGAACAATTACGGCCTGCCGATCTCGCTCTTCACCACCAACCGCTGGGTGACCGGCGAAATTTGGTATACCGCCAGCGACGTCACTCGTCTGCTTGACTGCTTCGAAATCGATCTCGTCAATCCGGGAACATGGCCGGTCAATTGCTGGCTTACCGGGATGGTCCAACTCTTCCGGCCCCAAATCGCCGACCTGGTGCGCCAGCGCGACGCCGCGGTGGCAGCGTGGACCCCGAAGGATCCGAAGAAATCGGTCTATGAGGATCGGACCCTGGAAATCACGTCGAAGACCGCGGTATCGATCGACGCTCAGGTCCATGCGGTGACCGCGGCCTTGAAGACGAAATAGGCACCCGCCGCCGGTCCCGAATGCCGGCGCCGGCGCGATGTCGTGCCGGGCTCGCACTCATATTCCTGCGATTCAACGTGAAATCGGTTCGACTACACGCGCTCGTGTCCGTCGAGCCGGGTGCCAACCGGCGGTCAGCAGGATACCCACGGATGCGAGACCGAGGCCGATCCAGGCGAACAGGCTCGGCCACTCGCCGAGCACCGGGATCGCCATCAAAGCCGCCAATCCGGGTACGCCGGCCATTACGGCCGCGGTCGGTGTCGGGCCGATCGCGCGGATCGCGGTGGTGAAGAACACGACACCGAGGATGCTCGGCCCCAAGCCCTGATAGAGTCCTTGAAGCAGGATCTCCGCCCATGACGCGGCCCCGATCGTCGTGGGCAGAAAAGCCAGGTAGATCGGGCCGTAAAAGACGGCGTTGACGACCGGAATCACGACCAGCGCCTGCATCGCTGTCACGTGCCACGCCTTGGTGGCGATCATGTAGCCGGCCAGCATGAGTGCGGAGCCGACGAAGAACAGGTGACCGATCCAGGCATCCGGTTCGATGCCGACGGAACTGCGGTCCCATCCGATAAGGAGACAGCCGGACAGGATGATGATCATGCCGATGATCTTCCAATGACCAGGCCGTTCATTCAGCCACAGCAGGCCGACGATCGCGGCCAAGATCGGCAACGTCCCGTTCATCAGGACGCCGGCATGACTGGCCGGGGCGAATTTCATTCCGGCAAAGGCGAACAGGACATAGGGGATGCCGGGGCCGCAGCTCAGTACCCCGATCTTCCACCAGACGAGATTTCGCGGCCAATAGTGCACCAGGAAAGGAGCGACCGCGATCGCGGCGACCGCGAAGCGCAGCATCGCCATGTCATAGATCGTAAGTGTTTGCGTGACGCCCAGCCGCGAGATCACGACCCAGCCCGACCAAATCAGGAGCAAGCCGCATGCGGCAAGCCAACCTATCAACGGGCGAGGGGGAGTGGACATGATCAGGCGCCGTCCTCTCGGGTCAGCGGGGCCGGTTGAATGGGCCAACGTCATCGCCAAGGCTGCGGCGACAGGACGGTTGGCAGTGATTCGGCGCTAATTAGAGTCTACCCACCGGCTTGGGGGCGGAATTGGATCGCCATCGGATCCGTTTACTACAATGGAAAATCGATCCTAGCAAACAGGACACGGTTCGGTCGGCAGTCCGCGTCGCAACCATCCAGGCTCGTCGCCGCGGCCCAGCATCCCCTCGCTGACATCCGATATGTTCGTGAATCCCTCCGCCACGAGCCATTGCCGAGCTCGGTGCGACCGGACGCCGGAGGCACAAATCAACGCGATCGGGTACTTTCGATCGCCGCCCACGGCGGTCAGGATCGCTTCGACGAAGCCGGCCTCGCCGCGCGGATCGTGAATGGTCACCGCCAGGGCACCGGCCGGAATCCCGGTCTGGCGCCATTCGACGGGAGAGCGCACGTCGACAATCGTGATCGCCCCCGTGTCGGCGAGTTTTTGGGCGTCCGGGGCGCTCAATTTTGGCTCCGCGGCAGCGGCGGCCGAGGTAAACAGCACCAGCGCCGCAGTGACGGCAAGAAACCAGTGCGCCATGCGCATCGTATTTACCATCGGCATAGAGTGTTGCCCGCTTGGCACACTGTCAAGCGGCCGGGAACATCCGCGCCATCACCGATTGGTGATTGCCCGGCAGCTGTGATAGAAGGCGATCGACCGGATTTCTCAGAAAACCCCAAGTCCTTGCGAGCGGCCCATGTTTCGCGCCTTCCTATCCCGACATGTCCATTTCAGCGACTGCGATCCGGCCCAGATCGTCTTCTATCCCCGCTATTTCATCTGGTTCGATCAGGCGACGGAAAACATGTTCCGCCTCGCCGGAATGCCTTGGGAAACCACGTTCGAGGCGCATGACGGCGGGTTCGCCGGCGTTCCCTTGCTCGACGCCTCGGCCGACTTCAAGTCGCCCTGCAAGATGGGCGATCACATCGAGATCGAAACCTGGGTCGACGACTGGCGGGAGAAGGTTTTCACGGTGTTGCACCGAATTCACAATAACGGCCGATTGGCGGTCGAAGGCCGGGAGACCCGAATCTGGGTGGTGCGCGCGGCGGACCGCGAAGCCGGCATACGCTCGGCGCCGATACCGGGCGATGTCCGAACCAAATTGTCCGCCGAGTAGTCGGGACGTGGCGGCTCGATCCGCCGCGGGCGCCATGCTAAAAACCAGACGACCCGTCGCCGTTCCGTAGCCATGATTCCCGAGCCCGCGATGAATTTGATGGCCCCATGACGAAACTCGTCATTCAGGTTCCCTGCTACAACGAGGAAGCCACGCTTGGCGTGACCCTCGACGATTTGCCGCGCGCGGTACCCGGGGTCGATTCAGTCGAGTGGCTGGTTGTCAACGACGGCAGTACCGACCGGACGGTCGAGGTCGCACGGCAGCATGGCGCCGACCACATCGTCGATCTTGGCCGCAATCAGGGCTTGGCGCGGGCTTTCATGACCGGGCTGCACGCGTCGCTGCGGTCCGGGGCCGATATCATCGTCAATACCGACGCCGACAACCAATACCGCGCGGCTGATATCGAGAAACTGGTCAAACCGATCCTGGACGGGGACGCCGACATCGTGGTCGGCGCGCGGCCGATCGACGACATCGAGCATTTCTCGGTGCTGAAGAAACGGCTGCAGCGCCTCGGCAGCTGGGTCGTGAGGATGGTCAGCAATACCGACATCGCCGATGCGCCGAGCGGTTTCCGTGCCTACAGCCGCGAAGCGGCGCTCCGGGTGAACGTCTTCAATAATTACACTTATACCCTGGAAACAATCATTCAGGCCGGCCAGCGGGGGATGGAAATTGTCTCGGTGCCGGTCCGCACCAACGCCGATCTGAGACCGTCGCGGTTGTTCAGCAGCATTCCGAGTTACGTCGCGCGATCGATGATGATCATCGTGCGGATCTTCATGATCTACAAACCGATGCGTTTTTTCTTCGCTTTTGGCAGCGTTCCGTTCTGCCTCGGCTTCCTGATCGGACTGCGCTATCTGGTGTTGTTGATCGGCGGCACCGAACGGGCGCATACACCGAGCTTGGTGCTCGCCGCGATTCTTCTGACGATGGGCTTTTCACTGTGGATTCTCGGTCTTATCGCCGACGTGATGTCGGTCAACCGGAGTCTACTCGAGGACATCCAACTGCGCGGCCGCCGCACCGAATTGGCCGACGAGGCGGCAGACGAGGAAGATGCCGCACGATGAGCCGTGACTCGTTCGCCGCGGCCGCGCTCGCGGATATTCCCAAAATCCTGACCCTCCAGGATCGCAATCCGCATAGTCCGACCTACGGCTGTTTCGATCGCAACTACTGGCAATACAAGATCATCGACTTCCCCAGCGGGATGGCACAGGAATTCATCTATCCGCTGGCCTTGGCCTGGGATACGGCGGTCCCGAACAACGCCTACTACCAGAACGAATCCGTGCGCGATTGGGCCGTCGCCGGCCTTCGCTTCGCCGCCCGCCATGCCCACGCCGATGGCTCCTGTGACGACTATTACCCCTATGAACGCGCTGCCGGCGCGACGGCGTTTTCGCTGCTCGCCGCGGTGGAATCCTATCGACTGCTCGACCTTCGCAATGACGAACTCCAGAGCTTCTTCCGCCGCCGCGGAGCTTGGCTGGCGAAACACCGGGAGAGCGGCCGCCTGAGCAACCATGAGGCCTTGATCGCCCTCAATTTGGCGCTGCTCGGTAATCTGACCGGGGACGACCGCTGGAACGCGCCCTTCGAGGCACGATTGGCACGGCTCCTTTCGTGGCAGGATGACGAAGGGTGGTTCCATGAGTACGACGGTTGCGACCCGGGATATCTGACGCTGACGATATCCGTGCTCGCGCGTATCCACGAGCTGGCGCCCCGCGGCGACGTTCGTTCGGCGATTGAAAAGGCGGTCGCTTTCGCGGCCACCTGGATCCATCCCGACGGGTCCTTCGGTGGCGAATACGGCAGCCGAAATACCTACAATTTCTTTCCCCACGGGTTCGAACTGGCGGGTCGCTGGATGCCCGAGGCACTGGCCGTCAACGACCGCTTTCTCGCCGGGCTGGAGGCCGGCCGCCAGGCATGCTTCGCCGACGATCACATTATCGGCCATCATTGCTGGAACTTCCTTTTGGCCTGGCGCGACTTCGTGGACCAGCGCCCGGTTCCTGGCGCACCGGCGGAAGGCCGCCGGCATTTTCCCGATGCCGGCCTGATGGCCGAGCGCCGCGGCTCCTCGGCGTTGTTCCTGGCGCTCAACAAGGGCGGTGTCTTCAAGTATTTCCGCGACGGTCAATTGGTCGCCAGCGACACCCAGATCTCGCTGCAGTTCGATGGAGGCGCGACCGCGGTTGCCCACATGGTGGATAACTACGAAACCTTGCTGGACACCGACTCTATCGAAATATCGGGCCGGTTCGCGTGGGCGAAGCAGCCGCGAATGACGATTTTCAAGCTCATGGTGCTGCGACTTCTCATGGTAACCGTCGGCCGAGTTCATCCCGATGGCGTGCGCCGTCTATTGCAACGCCTGCTGATTACCGGCCGACGCGCGGCGCCGATGTCGTTCCGCCGCGTACTCACTTGGCGCGAGGATCGGCTGACCGTCCGCGACGAGGTTTCGGTCCAGGATTGGACGCCGATTGTCGCCGCCGGGATCGGCGGCCACCAGACCTCGATCCACGTCGTGATGAGTCGCATCTACCAGGCCGGACAGCTCGAACCATGGCGCGACCTTACCGATCAGGTGCGCGGCCTGGGCGCCGGCGAGACCCTGGTCGTCGAGCGGAGCTTCTAGATGAAACGGCTGATCTCCATTGCCGTCAGCGTGGCGATTCTCGGGATCATATACTGGCGCATCGATTTCGCTGCGCTGGTTGCCTCGCTCGTTGCCAGTGACCTGCTTTGGCTGGCGGCGGGCCTCTTGGCGCTGGCGCCGATTACGGCGGTGACGGCCTGGCGATTCACCCGCCTGGTTCCCGATAGCGCGCACATCGATCTCGCCGAGGCGGTGCGCCTGACCCTCGCCGCGAGCTCGCTCAACCTCGTCTTGCCATCGAAGATGGGCGATTTGGCGAAGGCCTGGTTTATCCGCGACCGCGGACACATGACCGGCTCGCTGGCCGTGGCCCTGGTCGTGTTCGAGAAGACCTGCGACATGCTGGCGCTGCTGGTGTGGTGCGTTTTCGGGTTGTTGCTCTATGCCGACAAGGACGCCCTTTTCTGGGTCATGACCGTCGGAGTCGCCGGCGGTCTGGCACTTGGCCTCACGCTGCTGGCGTCGAGCCGGATCACGGCCGGCTTCTTCCTCATCGTAAGCGCCAAGGCACCGGCGCCGATCGGCCGCGCCGCCGCCGGCTTGGCCGAGGATTGGGAGGCCATGCATGCCTATTTCTGGAGCGACCGGCGCCGGGTCGCGTTGATCGCCGCCGTCTCCCTGGTCATTTGGTTCATGCATTTGGGGCAGATATGGTTGCTCATCCTGGCCCTCAACGCCGCCGTCCCCTTCCTCGACAATCTGGCCCTGGCCCCCCTCGCCATCCTCGCCGGCCTGCTGCCGCTGACTTTCGCCGGCATCGGTACCCGCGACGCCGCGCTGATCTTCTTCTTCGCACCCTTCATGGCGGCGCCGGTGGCGGCCGCTCTCGGTGTGCTTTGTACCCTGCGCTATGTCCTGCCGGCGATCGCCGGCCTGCCGTTTCTTGGCGCCTATCTCGCCATCCTGCGCGCCCATAAATCGGGCACGTCCGGAGCCGGTGGACATTAGCGGGATAGGGAGGCATCCGTGAGCGGTATGCGTGACGCCGTCGGTTATTGGATGGCGCGGACCGACCGGACCGGCTACACGGTTTGGTTCGCACTGAGTCTTGCTGTCGCCGCAGTCGGCGGCGGCGTGGCCATGACCGAGGCCTTCTCCGCCCCTTTTGTCATCCAGGACGATGCCCGACAACACGTGGTCTGGGCGCTGCGGTTTAGCGATCCCGAGTTGTTTCCGATCGATCCCATCGCCGACTATTTCCGGTCGGTGGCGCCGGTTGGTTATACCTGGGTCTATCGCGCGGCGGCCGCGGCCGGATTTGACTCGATCGTGGTCTCCAAGGTGCTGCCGATGGTGCTCGGGCTGGTCTTCGCCGGTTACGGGTTCGGCCTCGGCTGCCGTTTGATTCCGGTGCCCGCGGCGGGGTTTCTGATTTCCTGGACCCTGTCCCAGAACGCCTGGTTGATGGATAATCTGTCGAGCGCGACACCGCGCGCATTCCTCTACCCGATTTTTGCGGCTTTCCTGTTTTACTTCTTGAAGAAGTCGGGGTGGGGCGTCGCCGTGACCGTTCTGTTGCTCGGCTTGTTCTACCCGCAGATGGCGTTGATTGCGGCCGGGCTCGCGGCCTTCGCGCTGATCGATTTCCGGCGCGGCGTGCCGCGGCTCACCCGGGATCTATCGAAGGGACGGGTCGCGGCCTTCGGCGTCGCTGCCGCGGTGGTCGTGCTGGCGCCCTATGCGCTGCAGAGTGCCGTCTATGGTCCGGTCATCAGCGCGGCCGCGGCGCGCGACCTGCCCGAGTTCTGGGTCGGCGGCAGGGCCGAGTTCTTCGATCCCGATCGCTGGCGATTCTGGACCTGCGGTCTCCGCGCCGGGTTGTTCCCGATCGAATGGTGCCAACTCAAGGATCGCCAACTTCTCGGTGTTTCGGCGACTGTGGCCCCGATATTGGTGTTTCTGATCGTCTTGGCGCTGCCGCTCTACCTACGGGCCTCCGGCAGCGGCCAGGTCGCGCAACGGATCGGTACGGATATCTATGTGTTGCCGCGCCTTGTTTTGGTTTCGCTGATCCTTTTCGCCGCCGCGCACATCGTTCTATTCCAGCTCCACCTGCCCAATCGCTATACCCAACACAGTCTGCGCATTGCCTTCGACATAGCGTTCGGCGCCTGCGTTTACCTGCTCCTGTTGAAATCCGTCGACTGGGCGCGGGGCCGGCAATGGATGGAACGGTGCCTGGGCGGACTCGCAATCGCCGCCACAATCGCCGTGATCCTGACCATGCCCTATGTGGCGATGAAAATGGGCCAGCGGCTCTACATCACCGGCCGCCACCATGCGCTTTACGAGTTCCTGTCGCAGACCGAAAAAGGGACCACCGTGGCCTCACTCGAAGCCGCCGTCGACAACGTGCCGCCGTTCGCCTCGCGCGCCATTCTGTTCGGACCGGAATACGGGATTCCCTATCACCTCGGGTACTATTCGTCGCTTCGGGAAAAGGGCCGACGCATCGCCGAAACACAATACGCGGCCAATCCCGCCCTCCTGCGGCGCTTCTTCCGCGACTACCCGGTCGATTACTGGCTTATCGATCAGGGCGCTTTCGACATCGCGCAACTCGAATCGGCATGGTGGGCGGAGCAATTCCCGAGGGCTCATCAAGCGGCCATGCGGCGCACCGCCGCCGGATCGGCGCCGATAATGGCGGTGCTGGCGCCGCTCTGTTTGGCGGCGCGCGATGGCACCATGTTGCTGGTCGACGCGACCTGTATGCGCGAGCAGGTTCGACGATGAAGGCATTTCGCGGCGATCGCGGAATCGCTATGTATACGCCATGACCAGCCTCGTTACAGGAGCGACCGGATTTGTCGGTTCCGCAGTCGTGCGGCGGCTTTTGGCGGACGGTGAAAGCGTGCGCGTTCTCGTGCGGCCGCAGAGCGACACGCGGAATACCGATGGCCTCGATGTCGAACCCGTCATCGGCGATTTGGGCGATCCGGGATCGCTCAAGAATGCGGTCGAGGGCTGCCGCCGCCTCTACCATGTCGCCGCCGACTATCGCCTGTGGGTACCCGACCCGGACCGGATATACGCCATCAATGTCGACGGTACGCGCAACCTATTGCTGGCGGCCGCCGAAGCCGGTGCCGAGCGCATCGTCTATACCAGCAGCGTGGCGACGCTCGGACATACCGCCGACGGGTCGCCGGCCGACGAAGCGACGCCGGTATCGATCGACGATATGATCGGCCACTACAAACGGTCCAAGTTCGTCGCCGAGGCCGCGGTGAAGTCGCTGGTCGAAGAACAGGGCGTGCCGGCGGTCATCGTTAACCCTTCGGCCCCGGTCGGCCCGCGCGATATCAAACCGACCCCGACCGGGAAAATGATCGTCGACGCGGCCGCCGGTCGGATGCCGGCCTATACCGATACCGGCCTCAATGTGGTCCATGTCGACGATGTGGCCGATGGCCACGTCCTGGCGATGAAGACGGGGGAAATCGGCGAGAATTACGTCCTCGGCGGAGAAAACCTGCTGTTGCGCGAAATCCTCGAGCGCATTGCCGCGCTCACGGGGCGGGCGCCGCCGCGAATCAAGCTACCTCACGGCTTCGTCATGATGGTCGCCTATTGCTCCGAGACCGCCGCCCGATTGTTTCGGACGGGGGAACCTTTGGTTACCATCGACAGCGCCCGCATGGCTCGCCATCGCATGTTCTTTTCATCGCACAAGGCGACCGAAGTCTTGGGCTATCGGCCGCGCGCGGCCGATTTGGCGTTGCGCGACGCCATCGATTGGTTTCGCTCCAACGGCTATCTACGCTGAGACCGCCCGGCTGCGCAATCGTTCCCGTAAGGCGAGCAGTGCCGGCAGGACGATCAGGGTCGCGATCAGCGTGTAGGTGAGAGAGATGGTCAAGAGCTTGCCCATGCTGGCAGTCCCTTGGTGCGAAGATATCGCCAAGCTGCCGAACGAACATATCGTCGTCAGGGCGCTGAGTCCGACCGCGCGTGGCGTGCTCGTTTGCATCAGCGCTTGGCCGACATTGAGCCCCTTCCGCCGCATCACCATGTGAATTCCGCCATCGACAGTAAGTCCGAGCAGCAGCGGCAGCACGATGACGTTGGCAAAATTGAACGGCATGTCGAGGAGCGCCGCCGTTCCCAGCGTCAGAAATCCAGCCAACACCAGTGGCATCAGTACCAGCACCGTATCGGCCAGGCTGCGCAACAGCACGAGCAGAAGACAGCAGATCAGAATGGTGGCGACAACAGACGCCAGGATGAACGCGTCGATAACGGCCTTTCCCGATTCGACGATGAGGACCGGACCGCCGGTCGCGTTCGGCGCAACGACCAAGACTTCCCTGACGAATTCCTCCAATGCCTCGGGTTCGGCGGCGTTCGCGGTCGGGAAGATCTGAATCCGCGCCCGTCCGTCGGCGGCGAGATAAGCGTCACGGATCGAATCGGGCAAATCGTCGGAGGTGACCGGCGCAGCGCGCATCGAATCCCGCAGGCGATCGAGTTGTGACGGCAAAGTGGCGAGGATCGTCGCATCCAAGTCGGTGATCACAGTCGGCGTGGCTTCCGCCCGTTGCACCAACCGACCGAGCGCCGTCGCCAAATGCTGCGCCGGTGCCGCCAAGTCGCCCGCCTCGCCGGATCCGGCCAGACCCTCGAGCGCAGTCCTCAAATCGGCGGCCGCGGTGATTTGCTCGGTGGCGGTCGGGGCGGACTTCGGCGCGATCTGGGGGCTCAGGACCGGCAGCAAGGCAAGGTAGATGCCATCGATGATGTCCAACTTCTCGTCCTGATCACGGGGGACGAAGCTGGCCAAGGTTACAACATCCTTCACCGTCGGCAGCGTCTCGAGCGGACCAACCAGTTTCTCGGCGGTTTCGAGATCCGGCTCGAGAACCTTTATGGTATAGGTCGACGAGGCCGATTCCATTTGCAGATCGCGGAAGGTTTGGACCGATTCTGTATTCGGGTCGCGGAGGTTTATCGGATCGAAATCGAACCTGACCCGCGTCGATTCGATGACAGCGCCGGCAAACAATATGAGAGCGACGATCAAGATCGGGCCCGAAAAGCGCACCAGCGTCCGGTTCAAGCCCTCGCCGCGAGGCGCCGAGCGCTCGGCGGTCGAGGGGCGCGTCGGCATGATCGCCAGCAGCGCCGGCAACAGCGTCATGGTGGCGAACAGAGCGATGATCATGCCGGAGCCGGAGATCACGCCGAGTTCGGATACGCCGGTGTAGTCGGTGGGGATGAAAGCGTAAAACGCGATCGCCGTGGTGACGGCGCCGACGGTCACCGCCGTGCCGACGTCGCCGGCGGTCTTGACCAAGGCGGCGCTCGGCGCGCGTTCTTCGACCAGTCCCTCGCGATAGCGCAAGCCGAAGTGGATGTTGAAATCGACACTAAGACCGATAAAGAGCACGGCGAATGCGATCGAGATCATGTTGAAGTCGCCGACCGCCACGACGGCGAATGCCGCCGTCCAAACCAAACCGACGAAGATCGTAATCAGCGACGCCAGCGCGATCTTGGGCGATCGCAGCCCGCCGAACAGGATCAGCCCGACAAGCACGAAAGAGATCATCCCGGCGAGCGCGGCATCCTTCGAAATCCCCTTCAACTCCTCGTCGCCGAGGACCGTCGATCCGGTCAGGCGAACGGTGACGCCGTGTTCGGCGGTCAGATCGAGGTCTTGCGCCAGTCTCCGCACTTCCCGGATCGCCGCGCTGGCGGGGCGCAATTGACCGAAATCCTGCACCGGCTCGACGAGTATGAAACGGCGCCGATCGCTGGTCTTTTCCGTTTTCCCGGACATCACGTCTTGCCATGAGAAATAGACGGTATCACCGTCCAATTTTCCGTCGATGGCGGTCGTCAATTCGTCCATGATCGGGCCGAGACCGTCGGCCGATTCGACGTCGCCGTCGACGATACGATCGGCCGCCTCGGTCAGAATATCGAACAGGCCACGAAGGCTCATATCGGTGGTCAATTCCGCGAGCAGCGGCTGAGCGGCGGTCAGCCGGTCGCCGAGATCGTAGAGTTCCTCCTCGTCGAGATAGAGCAGCCCGTTGCGGGCGAAGAAGGGGTCGCCGCCGGCCTGATCGACGGCCACGAAATTGGTCGTATCGGCCTCCAGCCGGGCGGCCAACCTCGACGCGGCCAAATCCGCCAAGTCCGGCGTCGCGCCATCGATCACGACGGTGATCGGGTTGCTGAATTGGTCGAACGCCTCGCGATAGATCTTGTGGTTCTGCCGGAACGGCAGTTCCTCGGAAATCATGTCGGTGGGGTCGGTATTGACGCCGAAATTATTCGCCGTATAGACCGCGCAACCGATCGTCGTCGCAAGGCACAGCACCACGACCGGCCAGGGGAATCGAATAACCAGCCCAACCCAGCGGGTCAGCAATGCGGCTATTAGCCTCTCGGCGCGGTCGTACAAATCTGTCTCCAAGGCGTACAGGGAAAAGTGCCGACGATCCCCGGCGTCCGCGTTCTACACGTTCGCAAGCCGCCGTTCCATACCCCTCTCGTCGTTGTCGAGCGAAAGCCTTGTTTGACCGGATTCGGTGTGGAATTAATAGCCCTGTGTAACCATGTCGTTTTTCGATGTTGCGACTTTGGGAGGGCCGAATTGCGGCACTTGGCGAAGGCTGTCTTTGTTGCCGGGGCATTGGTATGCGGGGTTTCCGGACCGCTATCCGCGCAGGCCGACTTGGATTACGGCGACCTCAGGGAGCGTATGGTGGCGATCATCGAGATGCACGCCGCCGTGGTCAACGGCGAGGCCGGGGTCGAGCCACCGGGGGAGCGTGTGCTCGAGGCGATGCAGCGGGTCGAGCGCCACCGATTCGTGCCGGAAGATCTGGCGCCGTTGGCCTATCTCGACACGCCCTTACCGGTCGGACATCAGCAAAACATCGCACAGCCCTATATCATCGCATTGATGACCGAGCTCGCCGAGGTGCAACCGGGGGATCGGGTCTTCGAGACCGGTACCGGCGCCGGCTACCATGCGGCGCTGCTGGCGGAGCTCGGCGCCGAGGTGTTCAGCGTCGAGATCGTCGGTGCGTTGGCCGAACGCGCGGCCAATGTTCTGCTGGATCTCGGTTATGACGATGTGGATATTCGAATTGCCGACGGCTATGACGGCTGGTCCGAGGCGGCTCCTTTCGATGCCATGCTAATCAAGGAATCGGTGGTCGATGTGCCGCCAAGCCTGATCGCGCAACTGAAGCCGGGCGGTCGAATGGTGGTGCCGATCGGACCGCCGGACGGTCAACAGCACCTCACCGTCTTGTCGAAGGATAAGGCGGGAAACGTGACCCGCCGCAAAGTTCTGCCGGTGCGTTTCTCACCCTTCCAAGGCGGGCGGCGGACCTGACGCCTGCGTTGGGCCGCCCGCGGCCGGGACGGCGACTATTGGAGCAAATAGTTTACCAGGCGCGCGTCGCGGCCGAGATAACGCATCCCGGCCCACTGATTGTCCGGCGTATAGAACAGGTTTCGCGTCAGATCACCGGTCACGAGGAATTGTTGCATTTTCACGTTCTGGCCGCGGATGCGCTGACTGGCGGCGGGCATTCTTATCGTTTCGGCGAGTAACACGTCGCCTGTTTGAACGTCATAGACTGAAAACCGGTTGACCGTATCGATCGACCAGAATGTCGCCGGTACACTATTGGCCGGCGCGAAGGCGGTTCCGTTGGGGCCGGTAATCGCGACCCGCGACCCGATGCGGATGGCGGTAACCTGACTGGCGGTACCGTTTTCGACGATATCGTTGGTGAACGCGAGCACTTTGCCGTCCTGCCAAATTTCACGCCGTCGTTCGGTTCGTTCATAGACCACCTCGTCGCCCTTCGATTCTAGGATGCTCAATTTCGAATGGACGGTCAGCTGTCCGGCCTGCTGCTCGAATTGAAATTCGACGGTACCCACGGGCGTCTCGCCAAAATGGATATAGAGCGTGAAATTCTCCGTATATGGCGTCGCGACGACGAGCCGCGAAGGCACCACCGCGAACACCAACAGCAGGAGCAGTGGCGTCAATTTACGCATCGGGTCACGGCCCTCGGTGACGGTCGCCGCCGTCGCTAGCCATTGGCAAATCGGCACTGGCAGGAGTTCTAAACTGAAGATCGGAAATCGTCATATCGTGTTCGTCCGCGGCGGTCACGGTGAGTATAGCGGGAGGCGTAAACGCCTGTTGCTAGAAATCTCGGCAATTCGCCACTCGGCCTCTCGCAGGAATGTGAAGCAGAAGTGACTACGATCTGCGGCACGCAACCATATATCGAGGCTCCCGACAATCGAGAAAAGGCGCGCCATGACACGGAGATTGACCGCGGCCGGCTTGGCGTTCGTTGCCGGTCTCTCATTCGGCGCAGGCGTCGTCGCCGGCACGCTGCCGAGCGGATCCGATTTGAGGAGCAGCGGGTGGCAGGTGCTGACGTTTCCCGGCATTCCCGCGTCGCGTTTCGTGGGCCGTAGCGCGCAGGGTATCGAATTGGTCGCCGAGAATAGCAGCGCGCTCCTTTACCGCGCGATTTCTTCGGAGGACGCAACGCGGCGCTACTTGAGTTGGCGCTGGCGGGTAGACGAGAATGCGGGCCTTTCGGACCTGTCGGCGAAAGGCGCGGACGACCGGCCGCTGGCGCTTCATGTCTGGTTTGGGCCGGAACCGGACGATACGAATTTGTTCGATCGCCTTCTGCTCGGGGTTCAGTCGGAGATCTTTGGCGTTCCCCTCGCCGGTAGGGTCCTCACCTATGTTTGGGGCGGCAACGGCGGAGCGGGGCGCAAGTTGGTTAATCCTCATACCGGTCCGGAGGGTATGATGGTCGTGCTGCGTGGCCCGGAAGCGCCGGGCGGCCGCTGGCTGGCCGAACAGGTCGATATTGCCGCCGATTTCGAAATGGCGTTCGGTATTCGGGTACCCGCCGCCCAATTCATTGCGTTGTCTGCGGATACCGACGATTTGGGTGGGCGGTCGCGCGGGTCGGTCGTCGACATCGTCTTCGCGGACCGCTGACGCCGTGGCGGTCGGCGCCGACGTCCCCTTTGTGCCGGGAGCGAAATCATCGGTCGCGGATCGGCTTCTGATCAATGCGCGCAACGGTCAGTGGCGGCCGGATGCGGATATCGATTGGGATCTGCCCGTGCAACCGCCTTCTTGGCTGGCGCGCAAACACTATGCCGCCGTCATCAGCCATTTCCTCGATGGGGAGCGCGCCACGATCGAGATCTGCCGCGGCCTGCAATCGCATATGGCGGAACCGGTCGCGCGCCAATTGCTCATGCTTCAAATCGGCGATGAGCGTCGCCACGCCAGCGTCTATGAATCGTACCTGCAACGCCTCGGCGATATTGCGGCGACCGATCCCGCAGTCGCCGAAGTATTGAATCGAAGCCGCAATTGGGAGGGCAACTGGTTGGGCCCGATCGTCGCCTTTCATATCGTCGTCGAGGGCGAAGCGCTGCAAATGCAGCGCGAGTTGTGCGCTGCGTTTTGCTGTCCGCTGTTCTCGCAAATCGCGGCCCGGATCACCCGCGACGAGGCCCGGCACGTGGCCTTCGGCAGGATTTATCTCCGCCATCGCCTGTTGGATCTGGCGCGGACCGAACGCCTTGAAATCTTTCTTTGGGTGCATTCCCTATGGTGGGATTGCGCTTCTGCCGTATTCGGTCGGTGGCGGCTTGGCCGCTACCTCGCGCGTGACTATTTGACCGAACGCTGGACACGACAGGTCGAAACTTTGATCGAAATCGGCCTGATCGCAGCGGAAGACAAGCGTGTCTTCATATAGGATCAGGCGATTGCACGAGCAGGTTCGGACACGATGATTTCAATCGTCATTCCCACCCTCAACGAGGCCGCGAACCTGCGCCACCTGCTTCCGTCGCTCGGTGGACAAACGGAACCCCACGAGATCATCGTCGTCGACGGCGGCAGCGACGATGACACGGCCGGGGTCGCTCGCCGCCACGGCGCGACAGTGCTGCGGTGCCCGGCCGGCCGAGGCCAGCAACTCCGCCTCGGCGTTGGGACCGCGCGCGGTGATATCCTGCTGCTTCTGCACGCCGATTCCCGATTTCCCCGTGGCGGCCTGGCCCAAGTCGCGGCAGCCCTCGCCACCGACCCGGACCTTGTTGGCGGAAATTTCCGACTCGAGTTCGATGGCGACGAACGGTTCAGCCGTTGGCTCACCGGCTTCTATGGGTGGATCCGACGCCACGGCATCTACTATGGCGATTCGGCGATCTTCCTGCGGCGGCGGGTTTATGATGCGATTGGCGGTATCCGGCCAATCGCGCTGATGGAGGACTATGACCTCGTACGCCGCCTCGAGCGCGCGGGCCCGACTTGCTGTATCGATTCGCCGCCATTGGTGACGTCTTCACGGCGCTTCGCCGGGCGCAATCCGATCGCCATATTCGCCGGCTGGCTGTGGATTCACACGCTGTTCCACCTCCATGTCTCACCCCACCGACTGGCGCGAATCTATGATTCGGATCGCCGGCGGTCGTCGGCCGGACCAGTGTCGTGAGCGCTCGACGGCAAATGCTTCGAACGTTGAGACGCGGTGCGACACGCGCGGCCGCCATGGCGTCGCTGCTCGTGGTCCACGCCGGGTTCACGTCGATCGAGGCGCTGTTCGCGCCGGATGCCGATTTGTGGGAACGCTGGACCGCCCACGATCGGACATCGGCGGCGCGCGTCGACCACAGTACCTGGAGTCGAATTTTGGCCACCTATACGCGGCCGGCCGAGGACGGCCTGACGCGTTTCGCCTATGGCGCGGTCACCCCATCGGACCGCGACGCCGTGGCTGATTATGTCGGGCAATTGGCCGCCGTCCCGGTCAGTCGTCTCAATCGGGCGGAGCAGCGCGCCTCTTGGATAAACCTGTATAACGCCCTGACCGTGCGTGTCGTGCTCGAGCATTATCCGGTCACGACGATCCTCGATATCGACATATCTCCGGGGTGGCTGGCGGATGGGCCGTGGGACAAAGCGTTGGTGAAGATCGAGGGCGAGGCGGTGACCCTCAATGACATCGAGCACCGCATCCTGCGACCGATCTGGCGCGATCCTCGCATTCACTACGCGCTCAATTGCGCCTCGGTTGGCTGCCCCAATTTGCAGGGCAGGGCGTTTACCGCGGATAATGCCGAGGAATTGCTCGACGACGGTGCGCGCGCCTATGTCAATTCGCCGCGCGGGGCGCATTTGCAGGACGGGGAATTGGTGGTCTCGAGTATTTATGTCTGGTTCGCCGAGGACTTTGGCCGTGACAACGCCGAAATCATCGCGCACCTCGCGACCTATGCCACACCCGAGCTTGGCGTTGCCCTCTCACGCTACGATGACATCGACGGTCACGAATATGATTGGGACCTGAACGACGCGGCGAACTGATGGCGATGCGCATTCTCGTCTTGGGCGGAACCGGCTATATCGGCGCGGCGGTAGTCGCAGAATTCAAAGCCCATGGCCATGCCGTCGTTGCGCTGGCGCGTAGCGCCGCCGCGGCGACGAGGTTGGAGCGGCAGGGATGTACAATCGTTCGCGGCGACATGCGACAACCGGCCGCTTGGTTGCCGCGGGTCGGTGCCGTCGGCGCGGTCGTCCACACGGCGGCGACGTTCGATTCCGAGATGGCCGCGGCCGACCGCCGGCTGGTCGATAGCCTTCTCGAACACTTCGGTCGCGGGGCTCCCGGCCCCCGCATCCTCTATACCGGCGGCGTCTGGCTCTACGGTGCCGATGGCGCGGAGGTCATCAACGAAACATCGCCATTCGAGCCCCTCCGCGATTTCGCCTGGATGGTGGAACATCGCAACCTTCTTGTCGCGAGCGCCGGCGTTGACGCCGTAATCGTTCACCCGGCCATGGTCTATGACCGGGACGGCGGCGTGATCTCGATGTTTCTCGAAGATGCGCGAGCGGGTGGACCGATCCGGATCGTCGGCACAGAGGGTGTCCGCTGGCCGATGGTGCACCGCGACGACCTCGCCGTCCTCTACCGGTTGGCGCTCGAGCGCGGCCGTGCCGGTCATGATTACCTGGGCGTCGCGGAGCCGGCGGTCGCGGTCGTCGACATCGCGCGATCGATCGCCGGCCGTTTCGGTTTGACCAATGATGTGGCGGTTCGATCGACCGCCGAATTCGTTCGCGAAAAGGGCGGCTGGGCCGCAGGCTACGCCTTGGATCAGCAAGTGTCCGGCGCGAAGGCGCAGGGCGAGCTCGGGTGGCGCCCCCGCCGCCGCGATATCTTGCGCGAAGTCGGTGCGGCCGAGGCCCCGGGATAGCCAACGCCAGCCATCTCCCGCGACAATTGAGAATCGGTCCTTGGCTGCGGCCGGGCTCCGTGGCAGAAACAGCGATCGCTAAATCGAACAAGATCACGCTGGAGCGCGGCTCAAACGATGGCAGCTGAAACGATTACCCTGGACGATATCGAGGCGGCCGCCGAACGGATCATGGATCGCGTTCGACGGACACCGTGTCTGCGCAACCGGTTCGCCCTCAACCCGCTTCATACCGGCGAGTTGCTGTTGAAGCTCGAGTGCTTGCAAGTGACGGGCTCATTCAAGCCGCGGGGCGCGAACAACGCGATCCTGAGCCTCGATGAGGGCGCGCTCGGGCGCGGCGTCATCACCGCCTCCGGCGGCAATCACGGTCTTGCGGTCGGCTATGCGGGTCACGCCTCCGGCGTCCCGGCGGTGATCTATTTGCCGCACAATACGCCGGCCGCCAAGATCGACAAGTTGCGCGCCTGGGGCGCCGAAGTGGTCATCGAAGGCGCGGTTTGGGACGATGCCCAGCAAGCCGCGCTGGTCCGCGCCGAGCGTGACGGCCTGACCTATATCCATCCCTTCGCCGACCCCACGGTGATTGCCGGTCAGGGCACGGTCGGACGGGAAATGCTCAAACAATCGGCGCATATCGATGTCATGCTGGTGGCGATCGGCGGCGGCGGTTTGATCTCGGGGATCGCCATCGCCGCCAAGGCGATCAAGCCGGGTATCAAGATCATCGGCATCGAGCCGGTGGGCGCGCCCACTCTCAAGACCAGCGTCGATAAGGGCGCGCTCACGACCCTGTCGCAAATCGAGACCGAGGCCGGAACGCTCGCGCCGCGGCGGAGCGCGGAAATCAATCTCGACATCATACGATCCTATGTCGACGAGATCGTCCTCGTCGACGACGACGAGATGCGCGCGGCGGCCCGCTGGCTGTGGTTCGAGATGGGCATCGCCGCCGAGCTTTCGGGTGCGGCCGCGGTGGCGGCGCTGCAATCGGGCAAGGTTGTGCTTCCGGATGACGCGGTCGTCGCCGCGGTGGTCTGCGGAGCCGGGTCCGACGGCATCGCATAGCCCACCGAACCGATCGCCGATGAACCATATCGACGGGAATGGTGATCGGACACCCGAGGCCCGAGCATTGGCTTGGCGCTTGTAAGGTGCCGGTGAGCGATCGGGGACAAGAATATGACAAGGCTGTGAACGGACGCTGCGGGGTTTCGTTTGGTTTCGAATTTCGATAGCCTTGCCGGTGGATTGTCATCTGCCTTGGTTAACGCAACCATTTGACCAGCGCGGCAAGCTTGTAGCGGTGCGGTGGGTGTCGCGCGCCGGAGCATGTCGGACAGTTCGGAAACGAGGGTTGATGCGGTAATGCAGCGCCGCCTCGAAACAGGGCTATTGTCCGTAGCCATCGTTCTATTGGTGACGACTGCCGCGTCTATCGCGGCGGCCCAGTCGTCGATTGCCGGTGGAGAGTCGGTGCGCGCCGCGCCCAGCGAGGTGGTTGGCGTGCTGACGCCACCGCCGCTGGATCTTCCCGTGGGCAGGCGCATCAGGGTTAGCGCTCGACCGGTCGAAAGAGGTGAAATCGCCGTCATTGACGGGCTCAAGATCACCGTTGGCCCACGGCGCAGCCTACCCGCCGATCGCCCGCTGCGGGATCCGCAGTCGATCGCGCTGTCGGGTCTTCGACATTGGGTCGATGTCGCGATGCCGAGTGTCCGGCGCATCGTACTGTCCGGCCATCGCCAATGGGTCGAGGTCGTGGCGCCGCCACTGCGGCGTCTCACGCTTTCCGGCTATCGGGAATGGGTCGGCGTCGACGTGCCGCCGTCGCGGCGCCTCGCGCTGTCCGGCTATCGCGAATGGATCGAGCTCGAACTGCCGCCGTCGCGGACAGTTTACATTTCATTCGATCCCAATTGGATCGACGCGCCGTTGCGCCCGCCGCGCAACATCCTTGCGAACGTGTCGCGCGAGGACCCTGACACGATCTTGATCACCGAGCCATTGTCGACATCGGCGATTATCGAGCGTCTCTATCCACTCGACCTATTCCAGGTCGAAGCGCGGCGGCGGAACGAGACTTCGAGCCTGGAAATCCGCTGAGGCTGACGCGCCCTTCTACAATCCGCTGATCAAGATCCAGGCGATCGCCACCGGCGCGACGAAGCGGCAGATGAAGGCCCAGAGCGGCGCTAATGGGAATGGTTTCTCGCCCTGGTTCGTGGCCTCCGCGAGAATCTTCGGGTAGACGACCCAGCCGACGAAGATGGATATGAAAAAGCCGCCGATGGGAAGCATCAGATTCGATGACACATAGTCCATCAGGTCGAGGAACGCCTTGCCGCCGATCGTGAACTCGCTCCAAACGCCGAGCGACAACGAGGACGGCACACCGATGGCGAAGATTATGACGCCGAATATTATCGCCGCGCGATGGCGCTCGACGCCGCGCTCGTCGACGAAATAGGCGACGACGACCTGCAGCAGCGAGACCGACGACGTCAGTGCGGCGACGGTCAGCAGCAAGAAGAATAGCACCGCGAACATTTCGCCCAAGGGCATGTGGGCAAAGACCGCCGGCAGGGTGATGAAGGTGAGTCCCGGCCCGGCTCCGGGATCGTAGCCGAAGGCGAAGACGGCCGGCATGATCAGGAGGCCCGCCAAGATCGCCACGGTGGCGTCGAGCGATGTTACCCAAATCGCCGATCCGGGCAGGTTCTCCTTGTGCGACAGATAGGACGCGTAGGTGATCATCGCACCCATGCCGAGCGATAGCGAGAAGAAGGCCTGCGCCAAGGCGGCGTTGAACGTCTCTGCCGTGATCTCGCTGAGGTCGGGCTCGAGATAGAAGGAAAGCCCAGCCGCCGCACCCGGCAGGGTCAGCGAACGCACGATCAGAACGAGCAGCAAGATGAACAGCAAGGGCATCAGGACCTTGCACCAGCGTTCGATGCCGCCATGCACGCCGCCGAGCACCACGCCCACGGTCAGCGCCATGAAAATTGCCTGGTAGACCACCGGTTCCAGCGGGTTGGAGATGAACCCGCCGAAGATATTGCCGAGATGCTCGGGATCGCTCGAGCTGAGCTCGCCGGTGATTGTCTTGACGATATAGGCGATGGTCCACCCGGCGACCACGCCATAGAAAGAGAGGATGATGAATCCCGCGGCGACCCCGAGATAGCCGACGACCGGCCAGGCGCCGCCCTTGAGTTTGGCGAAGGCACCGACCGGATTGCGCTCGGCCGCCCGGCCGACGGCGAATTCGGCGAGCATGATGCTGAGGCCGATCGAAAAGGTGAGGGCGAGGTAGAGAACGAGAAATGCGGCGCCGCCATTGGCGCCGGTCGTGTAAGGGAATTTCCAGATATTGCCCAAGCCGACCGCGGACCCCGCGGCGGCGAGTATGAAGCCGAGCCGTGAGCCGAAATGTTCGCGTCGTGCCGCCATAGCTCGTCTCCCTGTATTATACGGCGTCACATCCACGCGTTCCCCGCAACGAGGCTAGCAGCCCACAGTGAGCTATGGCAATGCTATGAATGCGTTGAATGTCGATTCAGCCTAGGGCGTCATCCGTTAGGCTCACCCACATGCAAGCATTTGAGCCCAAATCAGCGGGTGCGGCGGGACATCCCACCAAGCGAAGCCGATGAGCAGGACGCATTGAGAGCCGGTTTTCTAGGCGCTATGCCTAAATGGAGGGTCGGCCACGGAGAATGCCGCCGCATTCATCGCATGAGTTGTGGCGGATTGGTTCAATCGAAGACTTGGAGGAATTATGAATATCACTAGATTTCTCGGCGTCGCGACATGCGCCGCGGGTCTGACGCTGTCTGCGACTTCGGACGCCGAGATACTCGCAATGATGAACTACGAAACCAAATCGCCGGAATCGCTGAAGGCGCTCAAGAACGCGATCGTCCCCCAGCCGCGCCGCGAAGGGATCGCCATTATCAACGTCGATCCGCAATCCGACAATTTCGGCAACATTCTGATCGATATCCCGCTGCCGGCGGATTTGGTCGCCCACCACCTGTTCTATAACCGGGACTGGTCTAAACTAGTGAGTGGGACTTAACGTGGGGGCAGATCACCATCCCCAAGAGGAGTGAAGGCTATAGGTGGCAGAGTCTTACTCGGCCCGCGGCTGGCCAGCTCCCGCCACTTCCGTGGACTAATTTGTCACCGCCGTTTACATGAAAAGCGTGCGAAATACCGTTGCATTTTCAGAGGAGCATGCAATGAAGACCATAATCGAACCGTTCCGGATCAAGACCGTCGAGCCGATAAGGATGACCACGGTCGAGGAGCGCAGGAAACTCATCCGGAAAGCGGACTACAACCTGTTCTCCCTGAAGTCCGAGGACGTTCTGATCGATCTGCTTACCGATTCAGGGACCTCGGCAATGAGTACCATGCAATGGTCGGCGCTGATGCGGGGTGACGAGTCCTACGCGGGATCACCGTCGTACTACCGCTTCGAAGCAGCGGTAAAGGATCTGATGCCGTTCAAGCACGTGATCCCGACCCACCAGGGACGGGCCGCCGAGCATATTCTTACCTCCATCATCGCCGAGGGGCACGGCGAGGGAAAGATCGTTCCCAATAATACGCATTTCGACACCACGCGGGCCAATTTCGAGGATGCCGGCATTGACGCGCGGGATCTCGTGATCGAAGAAGGGCTGGATCCGGGGCTGGAACATCCGTTCAAGGGCAACATGGATCTCGACAGGCTGGAACGCCTGCTGGCGGCCGAGGCGGACCGCGTCCCGATGATCGAGATAACCATCACCAACAACGCGGGCGGGGGGCAGCCGGTCTCCATGGCCAATATCCGCGGCGCGAAGGCTATCTGCGACAAGTACGACAAGCCGCTGATTATCGACAGCGCACGCTTCGCGGAAAACGCCTACTTCATCAAGCTGCGCGAGGAGGGCTACCAGGACAAACCGGTCAAGGAAATCGTGCGTGAAATGTTTTCCTATGCCGACGGCATGACCATGAGCGCCAAGAAGGACACCTTTTCCAACATGGGCGGCTGGCTGGCACTCAACAACGACGAGTGGGCTGAGCGGGCCCGCACGCGTCTGATCATGACCGAGGGCTTCCCGACCTATGGCGGCCTGTCAGGCCGCGACATGGAGTGCCTGGCCATCGGGTTGCAGGAAATCATCGATGAGGACTATCTGCAGTACCGGATCCGCTCCATCCAGTACATCAACGAAGGGCTGGAGGCACTGGGCGTGCCAGTAATGAAACCCCCGGGCGGCCACGCCATTTTCATCGACGCGAAAAAGATGTTACCGCATATCCCGGCGCTTCAATATCCTGGGCAGTCCCTGGCTGTTGCACTCTACATCCAGGGCGGCATCCGTGCGGTGGAAATCGGGTCCTTCATGTTTGGCCGCCAACCGGACGGCAGTGAACGACCGGCGCCGATGGAACTGGTCAGGCTGGCCATGCCGCGCCGCGTCTACACGCAGGCCCAGGCCGATTACATCGTGGAATGTTTCGAGGAACTGAGGAACAACATCGGCAATGTTCCGGGACTGGAAATTACTTGGGAACCGGCATCGCTGCGGCATTTCACGGCCAACCTGAGGCCGGTTCAAGCAGACCAATGAGACGGATAGGATGATCTTAAGAATGTAGCCGCCTGCGAGCATGAGAATATCGAACCCGACTACGTAGGCAGAGATTTCAGCCCATAACGCGGGAACTGGAAACATTCTCACAATGCCACCTGCGACGATCGACGCCCAAGGCAGATAGCCGCCGATCATATCGGGTTACATTATGGCCGCCGTGGGTGGACGTTCCCTTGGTTTCTTCTGGCGAGCGGTCCTTGATCTTCGATCTCAGTCCAATGAGAAAGACTCGAATACAACCGAAAGGAATAGTGGAACTGGTTAGCGCCCGTATTTGCGTTGGTAGCCCAGCGACAGTGCCAAATGAACTCAGGTCGATTGCGATGGACGGCGATTGTATAGTGCCATATGTCGTGTCAACGCGCAGGCCGCTACAGCTCGCATAGTAAGTCGGCTCATGCATACTCTATCCACTGTCGAAGGCGAGCCTTGTACTGCTCACTTTTGGCCGGAGATGGATCGACGTGCTCGGAATCTTGAACATTCTCAAGATAGGCAATTAAGTTGTCGCAGGTAATCGCCTCGGCACCGTCTGCCTCAATTTCTTCGATGGCTTGCCGCAATTCAGCGGGCAAAGTCCTTAGTGTTCATTTTTCACTTCGGATCCGCTCGCCCTCAGGCTTCCCCATTCCTCGGCTCAATAGCGACAAGCGACCCCAAGAGCGTTCGCCAATTCACGCATTGCTGGTTGCTTATTGGTGGCTTTGGCCTGATTGAATATCTGCACCTAGACCTAACCAATTGATAATAATATTAGAACTCGAGGAAATTTTGGTCGGAGTGAGAGGATTTGAACCTCCGGCCCCCGCCTCCCGAAGACGGTGCTCTACCAGGCTGAGCTACACTCCGACCGGGCCCGGGTTATAGCGCCGCGGCGATGGCGCCGCAAGGCTCGTCACCCCGTCGCGGTGACCGATTGTCGTCGGCCTAATAGGCGCGGTCGATGGAGAAGTCGATGGCGTCGAGCAGCGCCTGTTTGATCTCGCTGTCGGGGAAGATGCCGAGGGCGTCGCGGGCGATGGCGCCGTAATGGGTGGCGCGCTCGACCGTGTCCTTGAGTGCGTTGTGGCCCTCCATCAAGGCGATCGCATGGGCCAAATCGTCCTCGGTCTGGTCGAGGTCCTCGAGAGTCCGCCGCCAAAACTTGCGTTCCTCGTCGCTGCCGCGGCGAAACGCGAGCACCACCGGCAGCGTGATCTTGCCCTCGCGGAAATCGTCGCCGATATCCTTGCCCATCGCCGCCCGCGACGATGAGAAGTCGATGACGTCGTCGATGAGCTGGAACGCGATGCCGAGATTGAGGCCGTAGATTTCGAGTGCTTCCTCTTCGACCTTGGGGCGCTCGGCAACGACCGCGCCGACCCGGCAGGCGGCGGCGAACAGGGTCGCCGTCTTCGCCCTGATGACGTCGAGATAGGCGGCCTCGCTGGTCTCGGTATCGTTGGCGGTGATCATTTGCGCCACTTCGCCTTCGGCGATGATCGCCGACGCGCTCGACAGGATTTCCAAAATCTTGAGCGAGCCGTCCTCGACCATGAGCTGGAACGTGCGGCTGAACAGGAAGTCGCCGACCAGCACGCTGGCCTTGTTGCCCCACACCGCATTGGCCGAGGCGAGACCGCGGCGCAGGTCGCTCTCGTCGACCACATCGTCGTGCAGCAGGGTCGCGGTATGGATGAACTCGACCACCGCGGCGAGGCCGAGATGGCGGTCGCCGTCGTAGCCGCAAAGCCGGGCGGCGGCAATCGTCAGCATCGGCCGCAGGCGCTTGCCGCCGGCGGCGATGATATGACCGGCGAGTTGCGGGATCAGCTCGACCTGGCTGTGCATGCGGCGGAGGATGATTTCGTTGACCCGCACCAGGTCGGCTTCGGTCAACGTGGTCAAAGCGTCCAAGCTGGGCCGCTGGTCCTTATTGCGTTCGCCGTCGAATTTTACGATAACCGCCAAATCCGTATTCCCCGCCTTGACGCGCCGAGCCCTCGCAAGGAGCATAAAGCGTCGCCGTAGTCGGTCAAGCGCCCATCCTCCGTACCGCCACCTGCCGAAAGGGCCCAAATGAAGGAAATTATTCGCGCCAACGATCCTGTCTTGCTGTCCTGGGTCGTCGCCACGCTGTCGGCGGAGAACATCGAGGCCATCGTACTGGACACCCATACCAGCATTCTCGAGGGCAGCGTCAATGCGCTGCCGCGGCGGACCATGGTCGGCGACGACGATTTCACACGAGCCCGGCACATCCTCGAAGACGCTCGCCCCGATGGGCAAGATGTCTAAGCCGGGCGGCGGCCGGCCGGTTCTTACAGAAGATACGCTGATCGGCGGGCGCGTGCGCCTGCGCCAGCCGCGCGATGGCTATCGGGTAGCGATCGACCCGGTCCTGCTGGCGGCGTCGATCGAGGCCGGTGCCGGCGACCGCGTGCTCGATGTCGGTTGCGGCGTCGGTGCCGCCGCGCTGTGCCTGGCTCACCGGGTGCCGGCCTGCCGCGTCACCGGGCTCGAGATCGACCCCGATATTCTCCGCCTCGCCTCCGATAATATTCTGCTGAACAATGCGCGGGACCGCGTCGATGCCGTGCTTGGCGACCTAACGCGGCCGCCGCCCCGCCTGGCGCCGGGCACGTTCGGCCATGTTTTGTCCAATCCGCCCTATCTCGAGGCCGGGAAGGTCACCGCCTCGCCCTATGCCGGGCGCCGCGAGGCCAACGTCGAAGGCGCGGCCGACCTCGAACGATGGCTCCGGTTCTGCATTTTGATGGCGCGGTCGGGCGGCAGCATCACGGTGATCCACCGCGCCGACCGCCTCGACGATCTGCTCGCCGCCATGCACGGGAAACTCGGCGAAATCGTCGTCTTTCCGCTGTGGCCCAAGGCCGCCGCGCCGGCTGCGCGTCGCGTCATCGTGCGCGGTCGAAAGGACATCCGGACGCCGACCCGGCTGGCCGCCGGTTTGGTGCTGCACGATGACGGGGACGGATATACCGCCGCCGCCGCCGCCGTTTTGAGCGACGCCGCCGCGTTGATCCTGTAACGGGCGGAATCGTGGGCGCTTCGTTTCAGGGCCGACAATCGCGCTTTCGCTGCCGAAGTTCCGATCGATGCGCATTGTCATTCTGATCCGCAGCCTCGGCATCGGCGGGGCTGAACGGCAGGTGACCCAGCTCGCCCAGGCCCTAGCCGAATCTGGCTCGCGGGTCACGGTCGTAACGTTCTATCCGGGCGGGCCGTTTTTCACGACGCTTGCGGCATCGGGTATCAAAGTCGTTTCTCTCGACAAAAAGGGGCGCCTCGACGTTATCGGGTTCTCCTTCCGCTTCATTCGCACCATGATCAGAGAAAATCCCACGATCCTCTATACCCATCTCGACGTGCCCAACGTGTTGGGGGCGTTTGTTCGGTGTTTTCGTCCGCGCATGCGGCTGATCTGGGCACTGCTCATTTCGGACATGCCGTCGCGCGCCTATGGCCGGGTTGGCGCCATATTCCGGCGCGCCGAAGGTTGGCTGTCGTTCATGCCGGACGCGATTATTTCAAACTCGTTTGTCGGGCGCGACGACGCCATAAGGCGCGGATTTCCCGCCGATCGAATTAGCGTCGTTCCGAACGGTATCGACACCGACTGGTTTCATCCCGATCGTGACGCCCGATCTCGAACGCGCGCGCAGTGGGACCTGTCCGACGAGGACATCGTTATCGGCGTCGTCGCCCGCCTGGACCCGATGAAGGGCCATGACGTAATTCTGAATGCCGCGGCCCGGCTGATTAGCGGGGAACCGAGGCTACGGTTGGCTTTCGTCGGCGACGGCGACCCCGCCCTCAAGAACAAACTCGCCCACCAAGCCGATGGTCTCGGTGTCACGCCGGCATTGATCTGGGCGGGCCCCCGCGAAGACATGACGGATGTCTACAACGCCTTCGATATCTTCTGCCTGCCGTCGCGCTACGGCGAAGGCATGCCCAATGCGGTGGCCGAGGCGATGGCCTGCGCCTTACCGTGCATTGTTTCGGACGTCGGTGACGCTGCGATGCTTGTTGGTGCGTACGGGGAGGTGACGCCGCCCGGCAATGTCGAGTCGCTGGTCCGCGCTTTTGCTCTCACGCTGGCACTGACGCCGGCTCACAAGGCGGCACGCTCGGCGGGTGCGCGGAGCCGCATCGTCGAACATTTCGGAGGAACTCATCACGGCGCAGCAGGAATCCTCGGAGATCCTGGGCCAAGAGGGGACCGCCGGTGATCGAAGACGAGACGCTGCTACGGCGGCTTTACGAGGCTCAGACCGCGGTCGGACGCGGCATGGCCAACGTGTTCGCGGTCGTCGAATCCTATCCCGAATTGCGCTCCTCCGATCAGTTCCTCGAATTGCAGGCCCAACTCGAAGGTTCCGAAAACCGTATCAACATCACTCGTATGCGGTTCAACGACGCGGTCCGCGACTACAATTCGACCCTGCGCATGTTGCCATGGAATCTCGTCGCTTCCCTCGGCAGCTTCCAGCGCAAGGCCTATTTCAGATCCGAGGAAGAGGCGCGGAATGCGCCGGATCTCGATTTCGATTAGCGTCGCGCTCGGTGCGCTGCTGGCGCTCGCGGCCGTCTTCTGGTGGCTGTGGCCGGCCACGTCATCCGAGCTGATTCGCGACGACGCGGCTCTCATGTCGGCCGATCAACGGGCCCGCGTCGCCGAATATCACGACTACCTGCTCAAGGATCACGATATCGATTATCGGGTCGTCACCGCGAACGGCCTAGGCGATATCAACCGCAGCGCCGTGGCCCATTTCGAGGAACTGGCGGAGACGATCCGAAGCGAGAGCGGCCGCGCGCTGCTGTTGATCGTCGACGCCGATCAGGACGTCCTTCGCTTGGAAATCGGCTATGCGCTGGAAGGCGTGTTTCCGGACGCTTTTGCCGCCTATGTCGAACACCGGCAGATGGTGCCGTTTTTCGAACGCGGCCGGGTCGCCGACGGAATCCTGGCAACCACCGAGCTCGTCATCACCCGCGCCCAGCGTGCCGCCGATAACGCAGGGTTCGAAGGCGAGGCCTGGATAGTCGGCAGCGGTGGTGGCGGTGCGACCACCGCGGCGCGCCTCGGCGCGGGGGCCCGAGCGGCGCCCGAGGATGCGCAGCAGGCTTCGGCCGAGGCGGGGCGAACACCGTCGGCGACGCTTCAGGTCTATTTCGACGCCATGGCGGCGCGCAACGACGACCCCGGCCTCGACATCTACACAGAGGCGACCCGGCGCATGTTGAACGACTGGGTCATGACCCCGGCGCAGATGGACAATGTGGCCCGCATCTACCGGCGCTGTCCGGCCGAAGCGTTGCGTTACTCCGATGACGGCCGTTACGCGGTGGTTCGCTATCCGCCCGGTGAACGCGCATGCGCGCCGTTCTTCTTCGAGCGGGTCGACGATTCCTGGGCGCTCGATCTCACCATGATGCAGCGCGCGATCCGCTTCGGCCGCACCAATGCCTGGCGCTTCGATCTGGACGCCGAACACCCTTACATGTTTGCGTTCGATGACTGGCGTTTCGACCGCCACGGTTTTCCGAAGGCCGCCAATTAGAGCCTCTCAGGAAGCGTCGGACTCCGGTTCCTCGGCCCAGTCGGGATCGCTCGGCGGCAAGGTTCGCCAGGGCGGCACGCCGGCGAGGGTGTTGTCGAAACAGGATCGGTAACCCGTCTGCCACGCCGGCTCATATTCAGGGCTATCGCCGTAGGTCGGCTTGTTGTTGGCGAGACCCCAGTACCAGGTAACGCCGGCATCGGTGTAGCCCGAGTAGCAACCCATCCGCCAGCCCTCGACATAGGCCGGCGAGCCCATGGTTACGGTGTCGGCGCAGCCCGACGATCCAATCAGGGCGGCCAACGCCATCGTGCCGGTGGCTGATTTCCAAGTCTTCATCGCAACCTCACCATCGTGATCTTGCACTGAAAAATTCTTGAAACCGGCATCATTATAGCGCCCGCTCGGCGTAAGAGCGCAAAAGAAATATTGCCGCCATACCTTTGCCCATGGCGCCCCCTATGAGGACCCAGGCGGTGATCATCCTTCCGGCCAAGGTGCCGCGGCGGGGCGCCCTTTCGATCGCCGGGAATTGGGTCGTTCAGGTGTCCGCGGTCGCGTTCTCGAGGCGGAAGGCGGGTGGGTAGCGTACGGTGCCGCTATCGACGGCGAGGGCACCGGAAACCAGTTCGAGGGCCATGAAGGCGGGGCCGGAGAAGGGCGCGCGAAGTCGCTCGGCGGTAATCGCGGAGAAACCGAATCGGGGATAGAAGTCCTCATGGCCGACGACGACGATGGCTTCGATACCGTCTTCCCGGCAGGCCTCGATGCCCCGCTCGACGAGGGCCGAGCCGATACGTTCGCGCTGCCGCTCCGGCAATACCGCCAGCGGCGCCAGCGCGGCGGCGCGGACCGTCCGATGCGCGGTTTCGATTGCCAGGCGGCTGAAGAGTATGTGGCCCACAACTTGATGCCCGTCGACGGCGACCAACGAGACGATCACCAGGCCGTCGGCCCACAGCCGGTCGATAAGCAAGACTTCGTCGCCGCCGCCGAAAGCCAGCCAATTGGCGGCGCGTATGCCGGGGCGGTCGCGCGCCTCTTCTTCGCGATAAGCGACCATCTGCGCCTTATGGCGGGTGTTCGATGAGATTGCAAACGCTGGCGGTGGGTCGTTAACCTGCGGCGTGCGGGGCGGCGTTCTCCACGAAGAGGTACAACAGGATGGCCGCCATCAACGTCGCGGCGAACACCGTGATCGAGACATTCAGCACCCACCCGTACCAGCCGAGTTTGGCGGTCACACCGTTGCGGCGCGTCTTTCCGGCTCTCAAAAAGGGTCCGCCGCTCAGCACCAGCGCCACCAGCAGGCCGCCGAGGATGACGGCGGGATGCCACAATGCATCGAGAACAATGCCGAACGGCCCATCCCAGAACAGGTCGATCGAGCGGTGGATCGGCGTTTCGCCGAGGAGCGAAAAGCTCAGACCATAGGCGAACAGCAGCGCGGCAGGCACGGTGGCGGCCAAGCCGATCGCGGCGTAGGTCCGGTATGTCGGACGTATTCGTAACGGCACAACGATCCTCCCGCGTTCTGCCAAGATTTTCAGGAACGGATTTTAGTGTGTCAAAATTTCGGTCGTTGGAAAAGGGCAAAGAATCACTTATCTAACAGCAATGAAATTCGACGATGTCCTGACCAAGATTCCCCTGAAGCGGTTCCGCGACCCGGCGCCGGTGGTGACGGTGCTGCCGCTCGCCGGCGTCATCGGCAAGATGGGCCTGATGCGCGGCGGGTTGACGTTGACCGGATTGGCCGCCCAGATCGAAGCCGCCTTCAAGCCGCGCAACCTCAAAGCGGTGGCGTTGGCGCTCAACTCACCCGGCGGCTCGCCGGTGCAATCGTCGCTGATCGCCAAGCGCATTCGCGATTTGTCAGAGGAGAAGGAGATCCCGGTGATCGCCTTCGCCGAAGATGTCGCGGCCTCGGGCGGCTATTGGCTGGCCTGTGCGGCGGATGAAATCTACGCCGACATGTCTTCGATCATAGGCTCGATCGGGGTGATCAGCGCTGGCTTCGGCCTCGATGAATGGATCCAATCCCATGGCGTCAGCCGTCGCGTCTATACGGCCGGCGAGCGCAAATCGATCCTCGACCCGTTCAAGCCGGAAAACGCCGAGGATGTCGAGAAGCTCGACGGCCTGCTCAAGGAATTGCATCAGAACTTCCAGGATTTTGTGCGATCGCGGCGGGGCGAACGGCTCAAGGGCGACGACCGGGCGCTGTTCAGCGGCGAGTTCTGGACCGGGCGCACGGCGCTCGATCTGGGGCTCATCGACGGCCTCGGCGATCTCCGCGGCGTGATGCGCGAGCGTTTCGGCGACAGGGTCAAGCTGCGCCGGGTCGGCGGCCGCGAGAGTTGGATCAAGCGTAAGCTTGGCCTGGGCCAGCTCACCGACCCGGATGCCTGGGCGGGGGCGGTTTTTTCGGCGATCGAGGAGCGCGCCCTGTGGCAACGCTACGGGCTCTAGGCGGTCGGACCGGCGGCGCCGTGCTTGACCGCGCATCCGCCGCCACCTAAAAGGCCCCATGTTCGGATTCTCCCTGCCCAAGTTGCTCGTCCTGGTGCTGATCATCGCGGCGATCTGGTACGGCTTCAAATGGATCACCAAGCTCGACCGCGATCGCCGCCGGGCGGTTAAGGAAGAGGGCGCGGCGGAGACCCGCAAGGTCGACGCCGAGGACATGGTCAAGTGCCCGAATTGCGGTACCTTCGTTCCCGCCGGCCGGGACCATAGCTGCGACGCCTAATCCCAGCGCCGCGGCGGGATACCGCGTGCCGAGTGCGCTTGACCGGGTTCTGAGCGGCGGTTATTTTGCGCCGCAACAATTCCAGGGACGCGACCCGACCCATGGCGCAGAAACGCGCGGCCAACCCGGACAACTGCTTTCAAGAACTGATCCTGCGGCTGCAGCGCTTCTGGGCGAATCAGGGCTGCGTCATCCTCCAGCCTTACGACATGGAAATCGGCGCCGGCACGTTTCACCCGGCGACGACATTGCGCTCGCTCGGCCCCGACCGGGTGTGGAATTGCGCCTATGTCCAACCGTCGCGGCGGCCGACAGACGGCCGCTACGGCGACAATCCGAACCGCCTCCAGCACTACTACCAATTCCAAGTTCTGCTGAAACCGTCGCCGCCGAATAGCCAGGGACTCTATCTCGACAGTCTGGCCGACCTCGGTATCGATTCGCTGGCCCACGATATCCGCTTCGTCGAGGACGATTGGGAAAGCCCGACGCTGGGCGCCTGGGGCCTCGGCTGGGAGGTCTGGTGCGACGGCATGGAGGTGACCCAGTTCACCTACTTCCAACAGGTCGGCGGCATCGACTGTGATCCGGTGCCGGTCGAGCTGACCTACGGGCTGGAACGGCTGGCGATGTATATCCAGGGTGTCGAGAACGTTTACGACCTCGATTGGGACGGCATTCCGTCCGACGCCGGGGGCAAGTGCTATGGCGACATCTTTCTGCAGGCGGAGCGGGAATTTTCCGCCTTCAACTTCGAACGCGCCGATACCGCCATCGTGCTGCGCCATTTCGAGGACGCCGAGACCGAATGCGGCGCGCTGCTCGCCTCCGGCCATTCGCTGCCGGCCTACGACCAGTGCATGAAGGCGAGCCACCTGTTCAACCTGCTCGACGCCCGCGGCGTCATCAGCGTCACCGAACGCCAGGCCTATATCGGCCGCGTGCGGGCCCTGGCCAAGGGTTGTTGCGAGGCCTGGGTCGGTGTGGGCAGGGCCGCAGCCGATGGCTGAGTTCCTGCTCGAGATCCTGTCCGAGGAGATTCCGGCGCGGATGCAGGCCCGCGCCGCATCCGACCTCGAGCGGCTGGTCACCGACAAGCTGAAAGAGGCGCGGCTCGATTACGACCGCGCCGAGGCCTTTGTCACGCCGCGCCGTCTGGCCCTGGTCGTGGACGGCCTGCCGGAACGGCAACCCGATCTCAGCGAGGAGCGCAAAGGCCCGCGGGTCGGCGCACCCGATAAGGCGATCGAAGGCTTTCTCAAATCCGCCGGCCTCGACTCGGTCGACCAGTGCGAGGTCCGCGAGATCAAGGGCAGCACGTTCTATTTCGTGGTGCGCGACATTGCCGGACGACCGGTAGCAGATGTCCTAGCGGATATTGTGACGCTCACATTTCATGAGTTCGCATGGCCCAAGTCGATGAAGTGGGGTGAGAGTGGTCAATTTCGATGGGTACGCCCCGTTCATCAGATCTGTATGCTCTTTGATGGTGAAATTCCCGCACGCGATGTAATGGTCGGAGGTGATGATCCTGAGCTGACCAGTGATCCTAACAAGATTGGGTCTATAGTTAGGCCGCTGATAATATCAAACACGACCTCCGGCCACCGATTTCTGGCGCCTGAGAAGATTACAGTTCATTCATTCGACGATTACCGGACCAAGCTCCGCGCCGCCTTCGTCATCCTCGACCCGGCGGAGCGGCGGCAGATCATCGCCGAACAGGCAATCGAGCAGGCAGCGGCGGAAGGGTTGACGGTCAAAGACGACCCGGCATTGCTCGACGAGGTCACCGGCCTGGTCGAATGGCCGGAGGTGTTGATCGGCACCATCGATGACGCATTCATGGACCTGCCGGACGAAGTGCTCGAGACGTCGATGCGCAGCCACCAGAGGTATTTTTCGTGCCTCGACGGCGATGACGGCCTGGCCAACAGGTTCCTCGTCGTTGCCAACATGCCGGCGCCGGAAGGCTCCGACATCCGCACCAATATCATCGCCGGCAACGAGCGCGTCCTGCGCGCGCGGTTGGCCGATGCGCGCTTCTTCTGGGACCAGGACCGAAGGCAGAGTCTCGCCAGCCGCGTGCCGGCGCTGAGCGACGTGGTCTTCCATGCCAAGCTCGGTTCGCTCGACGCCAAGGCCGACCGCGTCCAGGCGCTGGCGGTCGAAATCGCCAAACATGTCTCCGGCGCCGATATCGATCGGGTGCGCTCCGCGGCGCGCCTGGCCAAGGCCGATTTGACCACCGGCATGGTCGGCGAGTTTCCCGAATTGCAGGGCGTGATGGGCCGCTACTATGCCCTCAATGACGGCGAGCACGTGGAAGTCGCCGATGCCATCGCCGAGCATTACGGGCCGTTGGGGCCCGGCGACGCCTGCCCGAGCAAGCCGGTCAGCGTCACCGTCGCGCTGGCCGACAAGATCGATACCCTGGTCGGATTCTGGGCGATCGACGAGAAACCGACCGGGTCGAAGGATCCCTACGCCTTGCGCCGCGCGGCTCTCGGGGTCATCCGCTTGATCGTGGAAAACGATCTCCGCTTGCCGTTGAGCGAAATCTTTGTACAGGCACAGAAAGCCTTCCACCGCGTTTCGAAAGTCCCGGTCGAGGACCCGTTGCTCGAGTTCATCACCGATCGTATGAAAGTCGCGCTTCGAGAACGCGGCGTACGGCATGATTTGATCGCTGCCGTGTTCGCGGTCGAGAGGTTGCCGGCGACCAAGGAGGACGATCTCGTCCGTCTGCTGGCGCGGGTCGATGCGCTACAGGATTTCGTGACCGGTGACGCCGGGACCAACCTGCTGGTCGCCTATCAGCGTGCCGGCAATATCGTTTCCATCGAGGCGAAGAAGGACAAGACCACATTCGACGGCGTCGTCGATGAAGGCTTGCTGGCCGAACCCGCGGAGAAGGCTTTGCTCGAGGAGCTACGGCGGGTTGAAACGGACAGCTCGGAGGCGATCCAGGGTGAGGATTTTGGCGCGGCGATGGCGGTGCTGGCCAAGCTGCGGACGCCGGTCGACGTTTTCTTCGACCAGGTCACCGTCAACACCGAAGAGTCCAATCTGCGTTCCAACCGGCTGGAACTGCTGTCACAAATCCGCAAGACGATGGACCGGATCGCGGATTTCTCGAAGATCGAAGGGTAAACACGAAACATGACCAAGTGGGTCTACGGCTTCGGCGACGGCGTGGCGGAAGGCAGCGCGGCGATGCGCGATTTGCTCGGCGGTAAGGGCGCGAACCTCGCCGAGATGAGCAATCTCGGCCTGCCGGTGCCGCCGGGATTCTCCATCACCACCGAGGTCTGCACCGCCTTCTATGCCAACGACCGAACCTATCCGTCGGGGCTTGCGGAGGAGGTCGAAACCGCGTTGGCGGAGGTCGAAAAGACCGCCGACGCCCGCTTTGGCGACCCCGACAACCCGCTTTTGGTGTCGGTCCGCTCGGGCGCCCGCGCTTCGATGCCCGGCATGATGGATACCGTCCTCAATCTGGGGCTCAACGACGCGACCGTCGAGGGCCTGTCCGCGATGAGCGGGGATCCGCGCTTCGCCCGCGACAGCTATCGCCGGTTCATGCAGATGTACGGCGACGTCGTTCTCGGCGTCGACCACCACAATTTCGAAGACTTGCTCGATCGGTTGAAGGAGGAGCGTGGTGCGGCGCTCGATACCGAGCTCGGTGCCGACGATCTCGACGACCTGATCGGCCGCTACAAGGACATGGTCGAGGAACGTCTCGGCCAACCCTTCCCCCAGGATCCGAACGAGCAGATGTGGCGCGCGATCGACGCCGTCTTCGATAGCTGGATGAACCAGCGCGCGATGACCTATCGCCGGCTCCACAACATTCCCCAGGAATGGGGCACGGCGGTCAACGTCCAGGCCATGGTGTTCGGCAATATGGGCGATGATTGCGCCACCGGTGTCGCTTTTACGCGCAATCCATCGACCGGCGAGAACGAGTTCTACGGTGAATATCTGGTCAATGCGCAAGGCGAGGACGTGGTTGCCGGCATTCGCACGCCGCAGAACCTGACCGTGGCCGGCAAAGAGGCGCAGAACAGCACTATGCCGGCGATGGAAGAGGTGATGCCCGACGTCTTCACCCAACTCGGCGACGTGCGTCAGCGGCTGGAGGCCCATTACCGCGACATGCAGGACATCGAGTTCACGGTGCAGAAGGGCAAGCTGTGGATGCTACAGACGCGAAGCGGCAAACGCACCACGCAGGCCGCGTTGCGTATTGCCGTCGAGATGGTCGACGCCGGCCTGATCGATCGTGCGGCCGCGGTTTCGCGGATCGATCCGGCCGTGCTCGACCAGCTGTTGCATCCGACGCTCGACCCCGACGTCGATAGGGCGGTGCTCGGACGCGGCCTGCCCGCCTCGCCGGGGGCGGCATCGGGCAAGATCGTGTTCAGCGCCGACGCCGCCGAGGACATGGCGCACAAGGGTGAGAACGTCATCCTGGTCCGCGTCGAGACCAGCCCCGAGGACATCCACGGCATGCATGCGGCGCGCGGCATCCTGACTACGCGCGGCGGCATGACCAGCCACGCCGCCGTCGTCGCCCGCGGTATGGGAAGGCCATGCGTTGCCGGGGCCGGCGGTCTGCGCATCGATTATCACGCCGGTACCATGAAAGCCGGCGACAACGTGGTTCGCTCCGGGGACTTGATCACCCTCGACGGCAGCACCGGCGAGGTTATGCGCGGGGCGGTGCCGACGATTCAGCCGCAACTGTCGGCGGAGTTCGAGCGCTTGATGGGGTGGGCCGACGAGATTCGCCGCCTCGGCGTTCGCGCCAATGCGGATACCCCCAAGGACGTGAAAACGGCGCGGGAATTCGGCGCCGAAGGCATCGGCCTCTGTCGCACCGAGCACATGTTCTTCGAAAGCGAGCGCATCACCGCGGTACGCGAGATGATTCTCGCCGGTGACGCCGAAGGCCGGCGAACGGCGCTCGACAAGATCCTGCCCATGCAGCGGGAGGATTTTACCGAGATCTTCGAGATCATGGCCGGGCTGCCGGTAACGATCCGCCTCCTCGACCCGCCGCTGCACGAGTTCCTGCCCAAGGACGAGGGGGAGATGGAGGAGGTCGCAAGGGCCGCCGGCAGCGACCTGGAGACAGTCCGGGCGACCACGCTCCGACTCCACGAGACCAACCCCATGCTCGGCCATCGCGGCTGTCGCCTCGGCGTCAGCTACCCGGAGATTTCGCGCATGCAAGCCCAGGCGATCTTCGAAGCGGCGGTGGCGGCGGGAAAGAAGACCGGCCGGCCGGTGGTGCCCGAGGTGATGATCCCGCTCGCTGCCAGCGTCGTCGAAATCGACTTGCTCAAGAAGGAAATCGACGATGCCGCCGATCAGGTTGCCGAAGAGACCGGCACGAAGGTCGAATACCTCGTCGGCACCATGATCGAACTGCCGCGAGCGGCGCTGCGCGCCGACGTCATCGCCAAGACCGCGGAGTTCTTCAGCTTCGGCACCAATGACCTGACCCAGACCACCTTCGGCCTGTCGCGCGACGACGCCGGCAGTTTTCTCGACATGTACCTGCAGAAGGGCATCATCGACCACGACCCTTTCGTATCGATCGACGTCGCCGGCGTCGGCGAGCTGGTCTCGATCGGCTGCGAGCGCGGCCGGGCGACGCGTCCCGATATCAAGCTCGGCATTTGCGGCGAGCATGGCGGCGACCCGGCATCGATCGCCTTCTTCGAGGGAGTCGGGCTCGACTATGTTTCCTGTTCCCCGTTCCGGGTCCCGATCGCCCGCCTCGCCGCCGCCCAGGCGGCGCTTGGGGTACGGGAAGGCTAGCCCACCGACGCAGGCACTTGGCGCCCATGCTCGATACGATCAAACGGAACGGCAAAACCGCCCTGGCGCGAGCGCTGGGTGAGCTCGAACGTTCACCCGATGGGCCCGCCAGCCTCGATCTTCTGGACGCGGCCTATGCTGCCCCCCGGGCGCATGTTCTTGGCGTCACCGGTCCTCCGGGCGTTGGTAAGTCGACGTTGTTGAACGCGCTGATCGCCGCCTGGCGCGGGGAAGACCGGACGGTCGGTGTCATCGCCGTCGATCCGTCGTCGCGACGCAGCGGTGGTGCCTTGCTCGGCGATCGCACCAGGATAAAGACGGCGCCCGGCGACGACGGTGTCTACGTTCGCTCGATGGCGGCTCGAGACCGGCTCGGCGGCCTCGCCGGCCTGACCTGGCCGGCCACCGTGTTGATGCGCGCGCTATATGACGCCGTCGTCGTCGAGACCGTTGGCGTCGGCCAGTCCGAGGGCGATGTCGCCGATACGACCGACACCGTGGTGCTCTGCATCCAGCCCGGCGCCGGCGACAGCTTGCAATTCATGAAGGCCGGCATCATCGAAATTCCCGACATCGTCGTCGTGACCAAGGGCGATCTCGGGGCGCCGGCGGCGAGGACCGAATCGGATGCCCGTGGTGCGCTCGACCTGTCGGGTGTCGCCGGCGGCTGGGCGGTGCCGGTGATGACGATTTCGGCGACCCAGGGAACCGGCCTCGACCGGCTGATCGCTACCATCGACGATCATCGCGCCTACCTCACCGATGCCGGGCGCTTGGCCGCGCTGCGTCGACGGCAAGCGGAGAATTGGCTCAGCCGGTCGGTCGAGGACGCCTATGGTCGCGAAGGCCTCATTCGCGCCGGTCCGTTGGCGTTATCCGCCGGCCAGTCCCCGTTCCGGCGCCGACAGGAGATCGTGACCATCCTCCGTGGTTGAGCGGGTGTCGTTTTTTCCCTTGATGCCGGGGTCGGCAATAGCGAATGATTGCCGGCGGGAAAATATCTTTTGGGGAGGACCACATGAGCGCGGATCCGGACTGTATCTTCTGCAAAATCGTGGCCGGCGGGATTCCCTGTTTCAAGCTTTACGAGGACGATGACACCCTCGCCTTCATGGACATCAACCCGGCCAACGAGGGCCATTCACTGGCGATCATCAAGGCCCACTATCAAGACATCCACAAGGTGCCCGAAGAGCTGATCGCGGCCTGCGTCAAGACCGCGAAGCGCGTTGCCGCGGGCATCGAGAAGGCGCTGTCGCCCGACGGCCTGAATCTGATCCAGGCCAACGGGCCGGGGGCGCTGCAATCGGTGCCGCATTTCCATATCCATATTCTGCCGCGCCGGATGGGCGACGAACTCAAGCTCAATTGGGGCCATATCCCGGGTGACGTGGATGCCGTCAAGGCGGCCTACGAAAAGGTCAAGGCGGCGATCTGAACGGTCCACAGATTTAGTGCTCAGACCTTCGCTGGCGCCAACTATTCCGCCGGCAATTTCAGCCAAGGCGGGAATTGCGGCCGCAGCGCCGCGCCGCCACAGCTGAGCGGTGTTCCCGCGGTTGCGGCTTCGAGGCGGAGGTAAGCGAGACCGAGCGCACCATTGGACGAACGCATCTCGCCGACAGCTTTGCCGTCGAGCTCGACCGGCGATCCCGGTTCCGGCGCCGGTCCGTCGATGGCGACCGGGAGTAGCCGCTTCTTGACCAGCGCCCGGTAATTCATCCGCGCCGTCAATTCCTGGCCCATGTAGCATCCCTTGGTCCAGCTGACGCCGTGCAGTTCGTCGAAGCCGACCTCGAGCGGCAGTGCCTTTTCCGGCGGCAAGTCGACCGCACCGGAGGGGACGCCGAGGGAAAGCCGCAGCTGATCGTAGGCGTCACGTTCGCCGGCGTCGAAGCCGGTCTCCGCCAACGCCGCGTCCAGGGCCGACTTCGCAACAATGGCGCGGGCGCCAAGCGCGGGCAGGCGCGGATCGGCGAACAGGGACCCGCCGTGCCATGGTCTGGCGGCACCGGCATTGTCGCCGAGGTCGAGCGCGGCGAGCGCCGCGGCGCCGGGAAAGACGACCGCGGCAAACTCGGCGCTGGCGTCTTCGACCGTCGCCTCGGCGCGGAACCGATACATCGACAGGCGTTTGAGAAATGCGGGCAGGCGGTCAGCCTCGCATTGGAGCACCAGCCGGCTATCGATCTCGGCGAGCACAAAGTCCCACATCACGCGGCCTTGGGGCGTCAGCATGGCGCCGTACTGCGCCGTCGCCGGGCCTACCGCGCCGACATCGTTGGTGACGATTCCCTGCAGGAAGGTTCGCGCGTCGGGTCCGGAAACAGCGATGAAGCCGCGGTTCTCAGGAATGACATAGACAGATTCGGACATCGCCCGCAAAGATGGACACCCGCCAGAGTCTTGGCAAGGGTGGGGTGGCGCATTAACGTCCTGCTGCCAATACCGCCCCCATCCCAGTCCCAACGATAGGCACCCCATGAACCCACGATTCGATCTGATTGTCGCTGGCGGCACCGTCATGACGCCCGGTGGGCGGGTCGGGACCGACATCGGGGTCGCTGGCGGTCGAATCGCGGCGCTCGGTACCCTCGAGGCAGGGGATGCGGCGGAGGTCTTCGATGCCTCCGGATTGCATGTGCTGCCGGGCGCGATCGATACCCAGGTTCATTTCCGTGAACCCGGCAACACCCACAAGGAGGATCTGGACACGGGAACCCGCGCCGCTCTGCTCGGCGGCGTGACATCGATCTTTGAAATGCCCAATACGTCGCCGGCGACGCTGACCGCGGCCGATCTCGACGACAAGCTGGCGCGGGCCGCGGGCCGCGCCTGGTGCGACCACGCGTTCTTCGTCGGCGCGGCGGCCGAGAACGTCGACGCTCTCGCCGATCTGGAGCGCCGGCCGGGCTGTGCCGGGGTCAAGATGTTCATGGGAAGCTCGACCGGCAACCTGCTGGTCCCCGACGACGAGACCGTTTTCGAGGTGCTCAAGTCGGGCCGCCGCCGGATGGCGGTTCACGCCGAGGACGAGGACCGGCTGATCGCCCGAGCCGGCCTGCGCGAAGCCGGCAACCCGGCGACCCATCCGATTTGGCGCGACGTCGAGACGGCGTTGCTCGCGACACAACGCCTGCTGGCTTTGGCCCGCCGGGTCGGACGGCGGGTCCACGTCCTCCATGTCACGACCAGCGACGAAATGGACCTGCTCGCCGCCAACAAGGACCTGGCTACGGTCGAAACCACGCCGCAACATCTGACCCTGGCCGCGCCCGACTGCTACGACCGGCTCGGCACCTACGCGCAGATGAATCCGCCGATCCGCGATGCCGATCACCAAGCCGGCCTGTGGCGGGCGGTGGCCGATGGCGTCGTCGATGTTATCGGCTCCGACCACGCACCCCACACCCGGGAAGAGAAGGACCGGCCCTATCCGGAGAGCCCCTCGGGGATGCCCGGGGTGCAAACGCTGCTGCCGCTCCTGCTCGATCATGCCGCGGCGGGACGGCTTTCGCTCGAGCGCGTCGTCGATTTGACGTCGGCCGGGCCGCAGCGGATCTACGGCATTGCCGGCAAGGGCCGCATCGCCCGTGGCTACGATGCCGATTTCGCCGTCGTCGATCTCGATGCCAAATGGACCATCACCGACGACTGGATCGCGAGCCGTTGTGGGTGGACACCCTTCGACGATATGACGATTACCGGCCGCACCGTGACGACCATCCTGCGTGGCCGGCTCGCCGTGCGCGACGGCGAGGTCTTGGGCGATCCGGGCGGCCGGCCGGTTCGCTTCGTCGAGACTCTCGAGAAAGATCAGGCCTCGGGTACGTAGCCGCCGTGAGCGATGAATCGGTCGGCGATCTCGGCCAGACGGGTACGGCCGAAACTGGGGTCGTGGCCGGCATGGACCACCGTCACCGGAAGTTCGCGCAGGCGATGCATGGTCGTCATATACGCGGCGATGTCCGATTCGGGCAGCCGGTCGAGGAGCGGGCCGTCATAGACCGCGTCACCGGAGAACAGGGTCCCCGTGGCCGCTTCCCATAACCCCATGCTGCCGGGCGAATGGCCGGGCAGGTGCAGGACCTCGAAACTGCGATCGCCGAGGTCGACGACATCGCCGTCATCGACCGTTCGCGTCGCCGGCGCCGGCGGTGTGGTCCAGGCCGCGGGGTCGTAATCGGCGGTGGGGAGGGCGGTGATCAGCCATTCGCTGTCGAGCGGATAGCCGACCTCGGCCAGATAGTCGCGAAAGTCCTTGTCGATATCCGCCACCTTTAGCGAACGGTCGTCGCCCGGCGCCGCGAGCAGGTCCGCCTCGAGGCGGTGAATGACGCGGTCGGGGAATTCGTGCATCGAGCCGACGTGATCGAAATGGCTGTGGGTGGCGACCGCGACCAGGGAGCCCTCGAACAGGTCCGCGGCGGCATCGCGCAGGCTGGCGATACCCATGCCGGAGTCGACCAGCAGGTCGCGCTCGCGGCCGCGCACGTGCCAGATGTTGCAACGTCCCAAGGGGTCGACGAACGGCTCCCACAGCAGGGTGATATCGTCGTCGATGCGCCGGCGCTCGAACCACCGGTCGGCGAGTTGGAGAGTCATCCGTTTTCTTTCCCCGTGGGTCCCCGGGAAGCATAAGCCAAAATTGGCTCCGCCGTCATTGCGATCTGGCCTGTGCACTGCAACATGACGCTTATCGGCCCGGGACGCGTCTGCTATTGTGCGCGCCGATTCGCAGCGTCAAAGAGCCGGAGGACGAATTATGACCGGATGCATCGTAGGGTGGGCACATCTGCCGTTCGGCAAGCGCGAGGACGACGACCTCGAATCGATGGTCGTCAAGGCGGCGGCCGATGCCATTGCCGATGCCGGAATTGCCCCCGCCGACATCGACGAGATCATCGTCGGCAACTTCAACGGTGGTTTCGTGCCGCAGGAATTTCCGTCGTCCTTGGTGCTCCAGGCCGATGACAGCCTGCGCTTCAAGCGTGCGATGCGGGTCGAAAACGCGTGCGCCACCGGCTCGGCGGCGATCCATCAAGGGCTCAAGAGCATTGCCGCCAAACAGGCCCGGATCGTGCTCGCGGTGGGCGTCGAAAAGATGACGGCGCTGCCCGGCGAGGAGGTCGGCGGCGTGCTGTTGAAAGGCGCCTATCTCAAGGAAGAGGAGGAGCTTGGCAGCTTCGCCGGCGTGTTCGCCCGTATCGCCCAGCTCTATTTCCAGAAATACGGCGACCACAGCGACGCCCTGGCGCGGATCGCGGCCAAGAACCACAAGAACGGCGTTGCCAATCCCTATGCCCAGTTGCGCAAGGATCTCGGCTACGATTTCTGTCGCGAGGTGTCGGACAAGAATCCGATGGTCGCCGCACCGCTGCGGCGTACCGACTGCTCATTGGTTTCGGATGGCGCGGCGGCGGTGGTGTTGGCCGACGTCGAAACCGCGCTCACGCTCGGCAAGGCGGCGGTGTTCCGCGCCGCCCAGCATGTCAGCGACTACCTGCCGATGAGCCGCCGCGACATGACGCGGCTCGAGGGCTGCGCGGTCGCCTGGCGGCGCGCCTACGACGACGCCAAGGTCTCGATCGACGATCTCGACCTGGTCGAGACCCATGACTGCTTCACCATTGCCGAGCTGATGCAGTATGAGGCGATGGGCCTGACCGAAGACGGCGACGGCGCGCGGGCCACCGAGGAAGGCTGGACCGAAAAGGACGGCAAGCTGCCGGTCAATCCCTCGGGCGGGCTCAAATCGAAGGGTCATCCGATCGGCGCGACCGGGATTTCGATGCATATCATGGCGGCGATGCAGGTCACCGGCCGTGCCGACGAGATGCAGGTCGCCGATGCCAAGATCGCCGGCGTGTTCAACATGGGCGGTGCCGGCGTCGCCAACTATTGCAGCATCGTTGAAGGATTGCGGTGATCGCCGTCCCATCTCGACCCATTGTCTGGAAAATTACACACGGGGATACGAAACGATGACACATCGGGCGATCATGTTGGAGGAGGAGGACGGCAAGGTCCTGTCGCGGTTCGTCGAGCTCGAGGATTCGGACCTGCCGGATGGCGACGTCACCATTGCCGTCAGCCATTCGACGGTGAACTACAAGGACGGCATGATCCTCAACGGCCTCGGGCGCCTGGTGCGGGATTATCCCCACGTGCCCGGTGTCGATCTGGCGGGGACAGTTATTGCCTCCGACTCGGCCGATTTCGCACCCGGTGACGCGGTCCTGCTGACCGGTTACCGCCACGGCGAAATCCACTGGGGCGGCTATGCGCAAAAGACCCGCGTTCCGGCCGAATGGCTGATCAAGATGCCCGACGGGCTGACCCCGGCGCGGGCGATGGCGGTCGGCACCGCCGGCTTCACCTCGATGCAATGCATCATGGCGCTCGAGAGCCATGGCCTCGCCGCCGACAAGGGCGAGGTGCTGGTCACCGGCGCCGCCGGCGGCGTCGGCAGCGTGGCGGTCGCTATTCTGGCCAATCTCGGCTATGCGGTCGCCGCGTCGACGGGCCGGGCCGAGACCCACGACTTTCTCAAAGGCCTTGGCGCGACGACCATCGTCGACCGCGCCGAACTGGCGGCGAAGCCCGACCGCCCGCTGCTCAAGACGCGCTGGGCCGGGGCTATCGACACCGTCGGCAGCACCAGCCTGGCGCATCTGCTGGCGGAAATGGATTACGGCGCCAGCGTCGCCGCCTGCGGGCTCGCCGGCGGCAGCGATCTCGACACCACGGTGCTGCCGTTCCTGCTGCGGGCGGTCAACCTGCTGGGGATCGATTCGGTCAATTGCACGCGCGACCTGCGCGAGCAGGTGTGGCGCCGAATCTCCACCGACCTGCCCATGGACAAGCTCGATTCGCTGGCCGTGCCGGCGACGCTCGACGACGTGCCCGATCTCGGCAATGCCATTCTCAAGGGCCAGATCCGCGGCCGCGCCGTCGTCGAGATCGGATAGGGCGGGCCGCTAATTCATCGCGCCCGGCGGGATTGACGCCTACGAACCGGTGAACGCCTGGATGCCGGTTTGGGCGCGGCCGAGGATGAGGGCGTGGATGTCGTGGGTGCCCTCGTAGGTGTTGACCGCTTCCAGGTTCATGACATGGCGAATGACATGGAACTCGTCGGCGACGCCATTGCCGCCATGCATATCGCGCGCCATGCGGACGATGTCCAAGGCCTTGCCGCAATTGTTGCGCTTGACCAGGGAGATCGCCTCGGGCGCGGCCTCGCCGCTGTCGATCAGGCGGCCGACGCGCAACGATCCGTTGAGGCCGAGGGTAATCTCGGTCTGCATGTCGGCGAGCTTCTTCTGGATCAGCTGGTTGGCGGCCAGCGGGCGGCCGAACTGCTTGCGGTCGAGGGTATACTGACGGGCGGCGTGCCAGCAGAACTCGGCCGCGCCCATCGCCCCCCAGGAAATGCCGTAACGTGCCCGGTTGAGGCAGCCGAACGGCCCCTTGAGGCCGCTGACGTTGGGCATCAGGTTCTCTTCCGGGACGAAGACGTTGTCCATGACGATTTCGCCGGTGACCGAGGCGCGGAGCGAGAACTTGCCTTCGATCTTGGGCGCGCTCAGCCCCTCCATCCCCTGTTCCAGGATGAAGCCGCGGATGACCCCATCGTCGGTCTTGGCCCAGACGACGAAGACGTCGGCGATCGGCGAGTTGGTGATCCACATCTTGTTGCCGGTCAGCCGGTAGCCGCCGTCGGCGGCATGGGCGCGCGTCTTCATGCCGCCCGGGTCGGAGCCGTGGTCGGGCTCGGTCAGGCCGAAGCAGCCGACCCACTCGCCGGTCGCCAGCCGGGGCAGGTACTTCTGGCGCTGCTCCTCGCTGCCATAGGCGTGGATCGGATACATGACGAGGCTCGACTGGACGCTCATCGCCGAGCGGTAGCCGCTGTCGACGCGCTCGACCTCGCGCGCGACAAGGCCGTAGGAGACGTAGTTGACGCCGGCGCAGCCATAGCCATCGATGGTCGAGCCGAGAAAGCCGAGTTCGCCCATTTCGGTCATGATCTCGCGATGGAAGATCTCGTGCCGGTTGGCCTCGAGGATTCGCGGCATCAACTGTTCCTGGCAATAAGCGCGGGCGCTGTCGCGGATCAGGCGCTCGTCCTCGTCGAGCGCGGCGTCGAGCAATAGCGGATCTTCCCAATTGAAGGCGGCCAGGGACGGGGAAGCCTTGCCGGTCGGGGCGGTTATCGCGGGTGCGGTCATCGGTACTCTCCTTCGGTCGCGCTGCGTCGGGCTGTTCCGTAGTCGTCCGTTCCCGGATCTAGCCGGTGCGCAGGCGGAATCGCTGGATCTTGCCGGTCGCTGTTTTCGGCAGCGCGTCGACGAAATTGAACCAGCGCGGATACTTATAGCGTGCCAGCCCGGCCTTGCAATGTTCCATCAGCTCGGTTTCCAGCTCGGTGTCGGTGGACACGCCATCGCTGAGGATGATAAAGGCCTCGGGCTTGGTCAGTCCCTCATCGTCGTCGCGGCCGACGACGGCGGCCTCGAGGACCTTGGGGTGCTCGATCAGGCGGGCCTCGATCTCGAACGGCGAGCACCAGATGCCGCCGACCTTCATCATGTCGTCGCTGCGCCCGCAATAGATGAAGTAGCCGTCCTCCTCGATATAGGTATCGCCGGTGTCGAGCCAGCCATCGACCATGGTCTGGGTGGTGCGCTCTTCGTTGTTCCAGTAATACTTGGCCGTTGAGCCGCCGCGGATGAAAAGGCGGCCGCTCTCACCGGCGGGAATCGGCGCGCCGTCCTCGCCGCGCACCTCGGCGTCGTAGCCCGGCACCGCGCGGCCGCTGGTCCCCGGCTTGAGGTCGTCGGGACGGTTGGAGATGAAAATGTGCAGCGCCTCGGTCGAGCCGATGCCGTCGAGGATGACAAGGCCGGTCTTTTCCCGCCAGCGGCGGAACACGTCGGCCGGCAAGGCTTCCCCCGCAGACACGCAGATGCGGACCGGCGACAGGTCGGGGCTCTCCGATTCGAGGGCCTGGAGCTGCGCGGCATAGAGGGTGGGCACACCGAAATAGATGGTCGGACGGAATTGTTCGATGACCTCGAAGGTCATTGCCGGGTCGGGCCGCCGGTCGCTCAGCACCGCCGTTGACCCGACCCAGAGCGGGAAGGTCATGGCGTTGCCGAGCCCGTAGGCGAAGAACAGTTTGGCGGCGGAGAAGCAGACATCGTCCTCTTTCACGCCGAGAACTTCACAGCCGTAATGCTGGCTGGTGACGACCATGTCGCGATGGGAATGCACGGCGCCCTTGGGCCGTCCGGTGGAGCCGGAGGAATAGAGCCAGAAGCAATCATCGGTCGCCTTTGCCGGCACTACCTGCAGCGCCGAGGGCTGGTCGGCGATCCAGGTGCGAACGCAATTGTCCGCACCGTCAGTGAGCAGGATATGGTCAGGCTGGTGCGCGGCGGCTTTGAGCGCGGGTTCGACCTCGGCGGCGTATTCCGGGGAATAAACCACCGCGGCGCAGCCGGAATCCTCGATCATGAACGTGTAGTCGGCGGCACGGAGCAGGGTATTGACCGGGACCGGAATGATCCCGGACTTGATGGCGCCCCAGAACAGATAGAAGAACTCGGGGCAATCCTTGACGATCATCAGCACACGCTCGCCGGCGCCGATGTCCAGGGATTTCAGCAGATTTCCGCAGCGGTTGACGCGGTCGGCCAGTTCGCCAAATGACACCGTCTCGTTAGCGGTTCGGATCGCGATCTTGTCGGCGCGGCCTTCGTCGAGATGACGGTCGACGAATGTGACGGCGACATTGAACCGCGACGCATATTCGATCTTCGCCGGCGATACGCTGTCGTCGATAGTGACGGTGTTGTCGGTCATGATGCTATTCCCATTTCTCCCACGAGTTCGTTTTCCAAGCTCGCTCGACGAAAAACGCCCTTTGCATCGCCATCGGGTCTAGTTTAGCACGGACGCCGCGAACCCGGGAATGCGCGCTTTTGACCCATTCGAGAGGCGGCAACGGATGAGTGCCTACTCCAATCACGTAAAGGGCCTGGCGGTGACGGCGGCGGGATATCTGGTGCTCTCGCCCGAGGCATTGATCATTCGCCTGGTAACGCCCGATCACTGGACGATCGTGTTCTGGCGCGGGGCGTTCATGGCCATCGGCCTCATCGGCCTGATGGTCCTCCGCTACCGCGGCATGTTCCTGGTCCGGGTGCGGGCGATCGGCCGGCGGGGTGCCCTGATCGGCGGGTTGTTCACGATCAGCAGCATTTGCTTCGTCACCGCGATATCTTTCACCACGGTGGCCAACGCGCTGGTCATCATCAGCGTCGCACCCCTGTTCGCGGCCATCTTCAGTCTGGTTTTCCTGCGCGAGCCGGTCGCCCTGCGGACGTGGATCGCGATCACCGTCGCGATCTTCGGGATCGGCATCATAGTTTATCCCTCGCTGTACGGCATCGAAGTCAGCGGACAGAGCATGACCGGCGATCTGGCCGCGCTCGGTACGGCGGTCTCGATGGCGGCGTTCTTCACCGTGCTGCGGCGGGCCAGGGATACCGACATGATGCCGGCACTGGCATTGAGCGCCCTGTTGACGATGTGTCTGATGGCACCGTTGTCGGCGCCGCTGGCGATGGATTCGACCGATTTCGCCCTGCTGGCGTTCCTCGGGTTGGTCATCGCGCCGCTTGCCTTCACGCTGATCGCGACCGGCCCCCGTTATATATCGGCGCCCGAAGTCGGGCTGTTGATGCCGATGGAAACCGTCCTCGCGCCGATTTGGGTATGGCTGGTTCTGGCCGAGAACCCGGGTCCCTATGCCCTGGCCGGCGGCGGTCTGGTCATTGCGACACTGCTGATGCATTCGCTGGCCGCGCTGCGGAGCGAACAGGCGGCGGTCGTCGCGCCGACGGGAAGCGCCGGTTGATCGCGGCATGAGTGCCTATTCGGCCCACGTCAAGGGTCTGTTGATTACGTCGGCGGGCTATCTGGCGCTTACCCCGGACGCTTTGCTCATTCGCCTTATCTCGGCCGATCACTGGACGGTGGCGTTCTGGCGCAGCCTGTTCATGGCGGCCGCGCTCGCCGCTTTCATGGCGCTGCGCCATCGCGGCGCGATGGTGGCGCCCGCCCGCGCACTCGGCCGCTGGGGAGTGTGGGCGGCGATCGCCTTTGCCGTCAGCACCATCTTTTTTGTCGCGTCGATCAATCTCACCACGGTCGCCAACGCGTTGATCATATTCAGCCTGGCACCCCTGTTCGCCGCCATCTTCAGCCGCATTTTCCTGGACGAGCCGGTGCCGCCGAGAACCTGGCTCGCGATCGCCGCCGCGATTGGCGGATTGTGCGTGATCGTCTACCCCTCGATGCAGGGCATCGAAATCAGCGGGCAGAGCGCGATCGGCGATCTTGCCGCCCTCTGCAACGCCATAGCCTTCGCGGCGTTTCTGACCATCTTGCGCCGCGGGCGGACTGTCGACATGGTCCCCGGGCTATTGCTGAGCGGCCTGATCACGGCGGCCCTGATGGTGCCACTGGCGACGCCGTTCACGGTTACGGGTGTCGATTTTGCCATGCTGGCGATTCTCGGCGTGGTCGTCACGCCGGTCGCTTTCACGTTGATCTCGATCGGCCCGCGCTATCTTTCGGCGGCGGAGGTGGGATTGCTGACGCCGTTGGAAACGGTGATTGCCCCATTCTGGGTTTGGCTGGTGCTGGCGGAGGAGCCGGGGCCGTACGCGCTCGCCGGCGGGGCGGTCGTCATCGCCACCCTGCTGGTGCATTCGCTGGCCGCGCTGCGCGGCGACCGCGCGGTTGCTAATCCGAGGTCGAAGAGACGCAGCGGCTGACCACCGATGCGCAGACCTCGCCGCGGGTTATGATTCCGCCGGTATTGCCCGAGTAACTGACCGTTTCGACGATGCCGTTGCGGAACATGATCCGCACCTTGCAATTCTTGGGGAGCGCGCTGCCGGTTATCTTTTGCGCCTCGGTCGGCTGAACGCCCAGTACCCGGTCGTAATCGGGATTGCCGACGTAATAGGCGAAATACTCGAGATCACCATCCTTGATCGTGGTCTTTGGCCGGCCGGCGCAGGCGAGGATATCGCCACGGCTCTTGCCGATCAGTTCGGTCCGGGCGTCCTTCGCGACTTGCGACCGCTCGTAGGTACAGGCGGCAAGCAACGAAACCAGCGCGAGCACGCCGAGGCCGAATAGTCCGAACCGCTTATGGGTGCGTTCGTTCATCTTTTTAACCTTGGTGTTGAGGCGTGGCGAGTCAATCTCCGACTCGGGTCAGCTTGCCCTCGATTTCCTTCATCATCACGCCGTCACGAAAACGCCGAAAAGTGAGATCGATGCCGTCCTCGGTCAGGGTGCGGTCGTAGACCTGAACTTCGTAGCCGCCGTCCGCGGTCACCAACAGGGCGTGAACGGTCAGCGTATCACCGTTTATGCTCGCCCATACATAGGGATCACCGCTCATCGGATCCAGCGGCACCAGCGCGCCCGTGGTATCGCGGCGCATGGCCGAAGCGTAGAGCCCATCGTTCGCGGTCGGCCTGAAATTGACCAATTGGGACTTCGCCTTGGTCTTCCCGCTCGCCGAGGTGATGATGGTCAGCCAAGCGACCGTGAAACCGTTCTCATGGGCCTGGATCGAGATATTGAGGTGGCGCGGCCTGATTTCCGCGTCCTCGCCGGTCGCACCGGTCGAGCCGGCGATGCTCTTGCCGACATACTCTCCGTAGAAGTCCTCGATCGGACGCGCATCTGCGGCGAAGGCGGGGAGCGATACCGCCCCCAACAAAAACACGAGGACGACCTGGAATGCGGATTTCATAACGGTTCCTTGATAGGGCTGCGTTGGCTGATTACTACCCGCGCCGGCGGCGAATGACAACGCCAAGCTTTGCCGCCACGGTTCGTGATCGGCGGTGGCGTCAGCCGTTTCCCCGCGGCGGCATGGCGGCCATCTCGAAACCGCCGTCGCTGTCGACCAGGAGGTCCCGATAGAGCACCGTACCGCGGGCGACCGCATAGCGGTCGAAGTCGGTCACCCCGGCCATGGTCAAGGCTTCGTCGTCGATGAAATAGCGTCCCGTGCACTCGCGGCTGGGCTGGCTCAGAATGGCATGAGCCGCATCGCCCATGATGTCCGGCGTACGGCAGTGGGACAGGGCCTCCTGGCCACCGAGCATGGCGATGGCGGCGGTGCTGATCGTGCTGCGTGGCCACAGGGCGTTGGCCGCGACCCCGTGGTCGCGGAACTCTTCGGCCCAGGCCCGGACGCAAAGACTCATGCCGTACTTGGCCAGGGTCCAGCCGAAATTCGTACCCCACCAGTGATCGGCAAAATCGAGCGGCGGCGAGATGCTGAGGATGTGGGGATTGTCGCTGGCGATAAGATGGGGAAGGCAGGCTTGACCGCAGACGAAGGCGCCGCGGGCGTTGATCTGGTGCATCAGGTCGAAGCGCTTGAGGTCGGTATCGAGGGTCCCCGACAGCGAGATCGCGCTGGCGTTGTTGACCAGCACGTCGAGGCCGCCGAAACGGTCCACCGTCTCCGCGACGGCATCGCGCACCCGGTCGGCGTCGCGGACATCGACGATCAGCGGCAGGGCGGTGCCGCCGGCGGCTTCGATTTCCTCGGCCGCGGTGTAGATCGTGCCATCGAGTTTGGGATGGGGTTCGGCGGTTTTGGCGGCCAATGCGACGTTGGCACCGTCGCGCGCGGCGCGCAGCGCGATCGCCTTGCCGATGCCGCGGCTGGCGCCGGTAATGAACAGGGTTTTTCCAGCCAATGGTGTCGACATTTTCATCCTCCAGGATCGACCGCCACAGTAGATGTAGCGTGGGTTTCGAGTTAATTTACTTGTATTTTTAAAGTTAAATGATTTAGGTTTAATTATACAAGTTAAATGTCATGAGGCGGCCATGGAACGCACCTCCTTCGCGACCAGGGAATGCCCAATCGCCCGCGCGCTCGATTTGGTCGGCGAGTGGTGGACTCTACTCATTTTGCGCGATGCCTTCCATGGCATCCGCCGTTTCGATGAATTTCAACGCGATCTCGGGATCGCCTCCAATGTTCTGGCCGAGCGCCTGGCCAAGCTCGTACGCGGCGGCGTATTCGAGAAGCGACGCGCCGCCGAAGATGGCCGCAGCTTCGAGTACCGACTGACCGAGAAGGGGCTCGATCTCTATCCGGTCTTGGTGGCCCTTGCCGTCTGGGGAGACCGCTGGGACGGCGACCCGCTTGGACCGCGGCTGCGTCTGGTCGAACGCGACGGCGGTCGCCCGGTGCCGCCGATCGCGGTCCGCGATGCCGATGGACGCGCCATGCGGCCGCATCAGGTCCGTGTCGTGGCGGGGCCGGGCGCGGGCCCGGAAACATTGCGTCTGCTCGGCCACGGCGACGGCGATGGCCCGGCCTAGACCCCTGCTCAAGGGTTTGCCGGACGCGCGCCGCTCGGCCTCAATTCAATAATTCTGCCTCGAAGGGATAGACCGAAATCGGTTCGGTGCCGGTCTCGGTGACCAGCACCTGGTCCTCCAGCTTGACCCCTTCGCGGCCGTTTTCGGCACCGACATAGGCCTCGAGGCACAGCGTCATGCCCGGCCGGACGACGCCGTCATAGCCGCAGGATTCATAGTCCTCCGGATAACGCAGCGACGGATATTCGTCGCACAGCCCGACGCCATGGCCGATGACCGTATAGCGCTGTGCGCGGTAGGCCTCGGGCAGGCGGTGCGCGGTCGCGGTCAGTTCGGCGAAGGATACACCCGGCTTGATCAGGGCGAGATTGGCCTGGATATGCTCGTGGGCGATCCGATAGAGCTCGCGTTGCGCGTCTTTAGGCCGGCCGTCACCGCACAGCCAGGTGCGCGAGATATCCGCGCAATAGCCGTAGGGCCCGACCAGGTCGGTATCGAAGCCGACCAGATCGCCGTCCTCGATCACCCGCGGCCCGCACTCCTGATACCAGGGATTGGTGCGCGGCCCCGACGACAGCAGCCGGGTTTCGATCCATTCGCCGCCGCGTCGGATGTTGCCGGCATGGAGGTGCGACCACAGTTCGCTTTCGTTGACACCCGGACGGAGGGCCACCTGCATCTCCGCCATCGCCGCCTCGCACGCCGCCACCGCGCAACGCATGGCATTGATTTCGTTCGCATCCTTGATCTCGCGAGCGAGCTCGGTCACCTCCTGCCCGCTGCGCAGCTCGATACCGAGCGCCTGCAGGGCGAGGGCACCGGAAACCTCCATCCGGTCGACCGCCAGCCGCCGGTTGCCGCCACCATGGCCCCGCACCAGGTCCTCGACCTCGGCGGCGAATTTGGCGCTCATTTCCTCGACCCGCGGCCCGACCAGAAAATAGAACTGCGCGGTGACCGTGCGCACTTCGTCGATCAGCGGCAGATGGCTGGAGAGGTGTTCGCAGCGGTCGAAATCCCACAACACGACCGGCCCCTCGGTGGCGATGAAACAGGCACGCGCGGGATTGTGGGTGATCCACACCTGCATGTTGGTGCAGTCCACGGCGTAGCGGATATTGAGCGGATCCCACAACAGGATGCCGGCATAGTCGTGTCGCACCAATTCGGCGCGGATACGGCCGAGCCGGTAGGCCCGCATCGCCTCCAGGTTGGGCGGGGTCAGGCCGAGCCTTGCCCATTCGTCGAAAGCGAGCTGGGTTGGCCCGGTCTCGACCCGGTCATTGTCGTCCGGCGTGCCGTCGGGCCTCGCAGCCGGCCGACGGGCCGGGTTTATCTTCGGATCGGGGATCGAATAGGGTGAAGGCGCGTCGTCCATATTGGTGCCTCACGTCGCTCGAAATCATTGTTCCGTTTTTCGCTTCCTGGCGCTGTCGCTAAGCCTCGCGGGCGGCCCGCGCGAACGGTGCCGTGCTTTCGCCCGCGAACTGGCTCGCCACCCAATGGTGGAAGCAATGGGTCGGACCGTCCATCACCGGGGAGAATTTGCCGCCGTCGAATTTGACGCCGTGGCGGCCGCGCTGCATGCCCTCGACGACGAAAACATCCTCGATGAAGATACCTTCCCACTGACGCGCATTGGTCGCCCGCATGGTCGCCCAACCGTCGTCGAGCATCTCGTCCGACGCATAATAGATCGAGACCCGCTCGATCGTCCGTTCGGGCCCATGGGGTTCGAGCAGGATCGCGTAGGCATGGTCGCGGTGGGCGCCGAACAGGACATTGGGATAGAAGGCGACATACTCGGCCGCCTGGCTCCACCTCTCCAGGGTGCCCTCGAAGTCGGCGAATCGCCGCCCGGCGACATCGAGACCGGGATTGTAGACCGTCGTCCCCTGGCCGGAATAATGGCCCGGCACCTCGATGTGGTAGTGGTCCTGAATCCGCGAATACTTGTTGAGGCCGGGGTGGATCCACGGCAGATGGTAGCTCTCGCAATAGTTCTCGACCGCCAACTTCCAATTGGCCTGGACTTCGAGGGCGAACGAGGATTCGGCGCCGCCGTGATAGAGCGGCTTGTCGAAATCCCGCCACCGTTCGATGAGGTCGGCGGCATAGGTCTCGAAATCGGCGGCCGTTCCCGAAACATTGACGAAGATGACGTCGCGCCACACCCGCGAGCGGATCTCGAACAGGCCGAGCCTGGACGGGTCGATGTCGGGATGGTCGTTGCGGCCGGGGCCGCCGACCAGGGGTGTCGATTTGAGTGCCCCGTCGAGACCGTAGCACCACGAATGGTAGGGGCAGCGGATCGCGCCGCGGACGTTGGTCGGCTGGTCGATCAGGATCATCCCGCGATGGCGGCAGGTATTCTGGAACACCCGCACTTCGCCGTCGCCGTCGCGCAGTGCGACCAGCGGCATGCCGACGAAGTCGACCGGCCGCGCGTCGCCGATCTCGGGGACGTCCTTGGCGAAGCCGATCGCCGACCAGTTGGCGAAGAAGACCCTCTGTTTTTCGGTCTCGTAGGTGGCGGCGTCGATGTAGAAATTGTTCGGCAGGCCGCGCGCGCCGGCGACCGGCTGCATCACCTCGCCGAGTGCTTCCGGTGTGGTCGGGACCATGATGGGCCTCCCTCGCTGAGAACGCTCGATGAGGCGCCGAATCGGCCCCGGAATCAATATGAATTCGGCGAAATCGAGGGTTGAGCGGAGGTAAACCCAGACCGCCTCAATCGCTTTCGCGCGAAGCCTGCTCGATGAGCCAATCGCGCAACGCAGCGGCCTCGGTCGTCGGCACGCGCTGGGCGTTGGTGGTGACGAAATAGCGGCCGGGCGCGACGATGGCGGCGTCGGTCACCCGCGCCAGGCCGCCGGCCTCGATCAGCGGCCGGACCAGCCGCTCCCAGCCGAGAACGATGCCCTGGTCGTCCTGGGCCGCCTGGAGGGCGATCGAATAGTTGTTGAAGTGCGGTCCCGACAGCGGCGGGTGGGCCTGCTCGAGCTGGCGGAACCAATCGTTCCAGCTCGTCCACCGCGGATCGACGCCGACGAGTTGGAGCAGGGTCTGCGCCGGCAGGTCGGCGATGCCGAGGCCCTTGAGGCGCTTGGCGAGCCCGGGACCGCAGACCGGGAACACGCGGTCGCCGAATAGCGCAACCGCGGTCTCGTCGGGCCAGGCGCCGTCGCCGTAGCGGATGCGCAGATCGATGTCGGCACGGCGAAACTCGCGCGCATCGTCGGAGATGAGATGGTTGACGCTGATCTCCGGGTGGGTCCGCCAGAAGGCCCCGATCCGCGGCATCAACCACATCGAAGCGACGGCGGTCGTTGCCGCGATGGTCACGCTCGCGCCGCCGCCTCTCGTCCGCAACCGGTGGAAAGCGTCGGCGATGCCGCCGAAGGCATGGGACAGCGCCTGGTGGAGCTCCTCGCCCTCGCGGGTCAATTCGACGCCGCGGTGGACGCGGCGGAGCAGCGGCGTACCGAGCTCCGCCTCGAGCGCCTTGATCTGGCGACTGACCGCGCCCGGGGTGACGTTCAATTCCTCGGCCGCGAGCTTCTGGCTGAGCCGGCGCGCGGCGGCTTCGAAGACGGCGAGGCTGGTCAGCGACGGCAGGGCGTAGTAGCGGCGGGCCATAACGCGCGAGACTAGCCGAACTGGATGGCCTGGGCGACGGCGAAGAGAACTTCACTGGCTCTTTCATCGGCGACCCTGGCAGCGTAGTCCGCCAGGTATTTGGCATATTCGCCCTCGGGCAAAACAACTTGACGTTGATCTAATGTATCCGTCTGGTCGGTCATGACCCACTCCACTCAAAATTGCTAACGCCCTTCGCCCGGCGTATTCGGCGTTTGTGGCGCACAATGATCCGGTTTGGACCAAGGAATTCGTGCTGATTTTTTCGTGATTATGGGTCGTGTGAGCTCTGTGTGCAGTGAGCTTTCCCACAATTCGCGCGTGCAATTTGGAGTACGAGATGGAAGACTGGGCATGGACGTTGATGGCGCCCGCAACTTGTTTCCCTTTGATTCCCCGATTGTGAGTAGAGCCTGTTCTGGTTTTGCCCTTTTCAAGCGCGGCGCGACACGTACGACGCTCCCTACGGCGAACGGCTAAGCGGCGTCCGCGACGCGCGCTCGATATCGTCCGGCATTTGAGGTGGGCGGCGAGATAGTCGAGCAGCATCGCGCGGTCCTCTGCCTCCGGGGCCGGCATGCCGTGAGTCGCGACCATGGAATCGATGACCTCGTTCCACACCGGCCGGGTGAGGCGCTGCTGCAGCACCATGTTGCTCGAATGGCAGGCGGTGCAGGTATAGAAAACGCCTGCGTCGGCCGGCCACCACTGCATGGTTGTTGCCCGCTGGTGCCGGTCGTGGCATCTTGCCGCGCCTTGCCGTTTGGGCGGGTAACGGGCCGCCAGAGTTCATATACCGCCCATGGAACAACAGTCGGAAGTCCTCTGCATCGGAGCAGGCCCGGCCGGCCTGACCGCGGCCTACCTGTTGAGCAAGCGGGGCCGGTCGGTGACGGTCCTTGAGGCCGATCCGCGCTATGTCGGCGGAATTTCCCGGACCGTGGATTACCAGGGTTTCCTGATCGATATCGGCGGCCACCGGTTCTTTTCCAAATCGCGCGAGGTCGAGGATCTGTGGACCGAGCTGCTCGCCGGCGATATGCTCGATTGCAATCGCAAGACCCGAATCCTCTATCGCGGCAAGTTCTACGACTACCCCCTGCGCGCGGCGAATGCCTTGAAGCAACTCGGCCTGTTCAATTCGGCGGCCTGCGTCCTGTCCTATTTCAAGGCGCGGATGTTTCCCTATCGCCCGCCGGCGAATTTCGAGGAATGGGTGGTCAACCAGTTCGGCCGCCGGCTGTTCTCGACCTTCTTCGAGACCTATACCGAGAAGGTCTGGGGCATGAAATGCACGGAAATTTCGGCCGATTGGGCGGCCCAGCGCATCAACCGCCTGACCCTGGGGACCGCCATACTCAACGCCCTCAAGCCGCGTCCCAAGACCAGCCCGCGCGAGGGCGTCATCAAGACGCTGATCGACCGCTTTCGCTATCCCCGCCGCGGCCCCGGCATGCTGTGGGAAGAAGCGGCGCGGCGGATTGCGGCGCAGGGGGGCAAGGTCAAGATGGGCCGCCGGGTGACCGGTCTGACGCATTGTCCGGAGACGGCACGGTGGCGGGTGGCAGCTACGACACCCGACGGGGAAACCGAAACCCACACCGCATCCCACGTCATCTCTTCGGCGCCGATGCGGGATTTGTTCGCCATGCTCGAGCCGGCGCCCCGCGCTGCCGCATCGGGCGCCGCGGCGGCTCTGCGCTATCGGGATTTCCTGATCGTCGGCCTGATCGCGCGCGACCGCGCGCCGTTCGACGACAACTGGATCTATATCCACGACGACCGGGTCAAGGTCGGTCGTATCGAGAACTTCAAGAACTGGTCGACCGATATGGTCCCGGACCCGGATATGGTGTGCTACGGCATGGAATATTTCTGCTTCGAAGGCGACCGGCTTTGGCACAGCTCCGATGACGAACTTATCGCCCTCGCCCGGACGGAAATCGCCACGCTGGGATTGGTCGAACCCGAGGACATCGTCGACGGCGTCGTGGTCCGCCAACGCAAGGCCTATCCAGTCTATGACGACGCTTATGGAGAAAACGTCGCCATCCTGCGCCGGGCGGTGGCCGACAGCTATCCCGGCCTGCATCTGGTCGGTCGGGCGGGGATGCACAAATACAACAACCAGGACCACGCCATGATGACGGCCATGCTGACGGTCGATAACATTCTCGCCGGAAAAACCATCTACGACGTATGGCGGGTCAACCAGGACGCCGAATACCACGAAGCCGGCGCCGCCGGGCAGGACACCGTCCTGGCCGACCAGCGGGCGGTGCCGGGCCGTGCCGCATGAGACATGGCCGGACACGGTGAACCGCCGTTGTTGGATTGGCGGCGATAGTCCGGAACACTGATCGAGGAAGAATCAGGCCCGGCGGGCATTGCCCGATTATACGATCGAGGTCGAAGAGCCAGGGGATGACCAAACCGCCCGAAGATTTGATCTACGCGGTCGATGACGTGCCGCCATGGCCTCGGCTGATCCTGCTCGGCGGTCAGTATGCGGCGCTTCTGTCGGTTTACTTGATTCTCATCGTCGTCGTCGTGCGCGCCGGCGGCGCCACCCAGCAGGACACGATCAACGCGGTCAGTCTGGGCATGGTTGCGGCTGCCATCGGATCCTTGTTGCAGGCCATCTGGCGCGGCCCGGTTGGGTCCGGGTTTCTCGCCGCGCCCGTGTTCTCGGCTATTTACCTCGGCCCCTCCATGTTGGCATCGTCGAGCTTCGGCCTCGGCGCGGTCTTCGGCATGACCATTTTCGCCGGACTGGTCGAGATCGTGATCTCGCGATTTCTCAGCCACCTTCGCGTCTTTTTTCCACCGGCGATTAGCGGTTTCATCGTCGTCATCGTCGGCATACAGCTTGGCCTCGTCGGCATCGACCATGTGCTCAACGTGGACGCCTATGGCAGGCCGGATTATCTCACGCATGTGATCGTGTCGCTGCTGACCTTGGCGGCGATTGTTGGGTTGAGCCTGTGGGCCGGCGGGTTGGCACGGCTGATGTGCGCGTCTGCCGGCATCCTGTTCGGTTTGGTTATGTCGGTCGTCTTCGGTCTCGTCCCGCTGTCCGCCATCGGCGCGATATTTGCGGGGCCTGCCGTATTCGTTCCCGATCCCGGTTACATTTCGTACGATTTCGAATGGGTGTTGGTGCCGGCTTTCCTGATCGCCGGAATCGCCGCCGCGCTGCGCACCGTCGGCGTCATCACGACATGCCAGAAGATCAATGACACCGATTGGAAACGGCCTGACCTGACGTCGATAAAGGGCGGCATGCTGGCCGACGGCATCGGGTGCATCGTTGCCGGTCTGCTCGGCACGATCGGACAGAACACGGCGCCCAGTCTGGTCGGCGTGTCCAAGGCTTCGGGCGCGACCAGCCGCTATATCGCCTTTTCGGCCGGGGCCATTTTGATCCTGCTGGCCTTCGTGCCTGCCGTGGGCGCGCTTTTTCTTTTGTTGCCGAAAGCCGTAATCGGCGCCGCGCTCGTTTTTACATCATCGTTCATGATCTCGGGCGGCATCCAGATCATGGTATCGCGCAACATCGATTCGCGTATGACCTATGTCATCGGCATTGCCATGCTGCTGGGCCTGGGCAAGGAGGTGTTTCAGAACTACTTCAAGCAATTGCCGCATTTGATTCAGCCATTGACCGGGACAATGCTGTCGGTGGCGGTTGTTACGGCACTGAGCCTGCACCTGCTCTTTCGCCTTGGCGCCAGGCGCACTGCGACCTTCAAACTCGACCAATCGGATCATTCGCTGGACGATCTAGAGGGATTGCTGACGGCGCGCGGCAATGCATGGGGAATAGACGCCGGTACCATGGACCGGGCGGTATCGACGACCCGGCAGGTGCTGGTCCATATCGAGGACGCGAACCTCATTTCAGGAAATATCCGCGCCGCGATTACCTACAACGACGTCGACCTTGTCGTGACCTTGGAATACTCGGGCACACTGTTAAACCTCCCGAACGTCGGTGTTCACCGGCACATCTTCTTCGAGGAGGAATCGTTCTCCTATGGATTGGCCGATTTCTTGACCGGCGTTTATCCCGATCGCATGGAATCTTCGGCTCACGGCAGCGACGTTACGATTCGACTGATATTCGCCGCTTGACGAGGGCATTCGAGCGGCCCGGCCGCAACGCCGGAATTTGACTTTCATCCGCCATGTGGGTGCAATGCGCCGTCGTCGAAAAACGCGCAGAACGAAGACACCGATTCTGCGTCGCGTGGAGACAACAAATAGACAGTGTCGTACGAGGGAGGCCGCCATGGGTCGTATTGGGGGGCTGTCCGCCACGGTGGCGGTAGGCGTATTCTTGCTTGCGTCACCGGTAAAATCGCACGCGGAGGCGCTGCTTGAACGCGGCACCTACTTGATGCAAGGCATCGTCGCCTGCGGCAATTGCCACACGCCGCAAGGACCGGAAGGCCCGGTCGAAGGAATGGAGTTGGCTGGCCAATTCCTGATCGAGATGGGGGACGCGTTCACGGCCTATGCCCCGAATATCACACCCGATCCGGAAACCGGAATCGGCGCTTGGAGCGATGCCGATATCGCGACCGCCATCCGCGAAGGCCGGCGCCCGGACGGGTCGATCATCGGCCCGCCGATGCCGATCGAGCTCTACCGTGACATCTCCGACCGCGACGTGGCGGCGATCATCGCGTATCTGCGGTCGGTGCCGGCGGTGCGAAACGAGGTCCCGAGATCGACCTACAACATCCCGCTGCCGCCGGCCTATGGCCCGCCCGCGGAGAGCGTCGCGGAGGTGCCGCGCGACGACATGGTCGCCTACGGCGCTTATCTGGCCGGTCCGCTTGGGCACTGCATCGAATGCCACTCGACGCCCGTCGACGGCCGTCCCGATTTTGAACATCATCTCGGCGCGGGCGGGTTCGTCTTGGAAGGCCCTTGGGGCCTCGCCGTGTCGCGGAACATCACCCCCCATCCCGAAGATGGTATCGGGCACTGGACCGATGCCGAGATCAAGCGCGCCATCACCGAGGGCATCCGCGCCGATGGCGATCCGCTGTCTCCGCCCATGGGCTTTGGGTATTACCGGAACCTCGACGAGTCGGACCTCGACGCCATCGTTGCCTACTTGCGGACCCTGCCGCCGCTGCCGTTCCCCGAATAGGCGATCGGGATCCGGCGGGGGTCGGGTTGCACCCGCTCGCTCTCTCGCGGGACTACCATTCTTGGTTCTCCGACCTAGTTAGATGTCAGTTTCGATGCGTCGCGGTCGCCGCCCTTCGCGGATCGACTACGCGGCGTCTATTTGGGTCGTCTAGGCATTTGATTGGGGAGCTGGAAATCGTGGAACAGAAGGCGCGGGCCGTTGGCTTCAACCACGTCGCCCTCGAAGTCGGCGATATCGACGAGGCGATCGAATTCTATCGCGGCTTCGTCGATTTCGAGTTGCGTGGCAAGGGCGAGAATTCAGCCGAGATCGATCTCGGCGACCAGTTCATCGCGCTGTCGAAGGGCCGCACCCAAGGCCCCGACGGGTCGCGTCACTTTGGCCTTGTCGTCGATGACAAGGAGGCGGCGCGCCGAGCCCTGGAGGCAATGGGCGTGGAGATCCTGCCCGGACGCTTCCTCGACTTTCTCGACCCCTGGGGCAACCGCATCGAGATCGTCAGCTATCCCAACATCCAATTTACCAAGGCGGCCAATGTCCTGCGCGGGATGGGATTGAGCGGGCTGGTGAAGAACGAATCGGCGGTCGGTCAGTTGGTCGAAAAGGGAATGGCGCCGGATTAGACGGCAGCCCGCCGCGTTCAAGCCAGGAGGTCGTCCTCGAACGGGAATTTGGTCAGCACTTCGCACCCGTTTGCGGTTACCAGCACCTGCTGCTCGAGCTTCACCGCCTCGTAGCCGCCTTCCTCGCCGATGAAGCTTTCCACACACAAGGTCATGTTCTCTTCGATTGTGCCGTCGTAGCCAACGCGGTCCCAATCCTGGAGGTGGAAGAAGCTGGGGTACTCGTCGCAGACGCCGATGCCGTGCATGAGGACGGGGTAGCGGTTGGCCTCGAACTCTGGCGGCCGTTGCCACGCCTTTTCGGAGAATTCGCGAAAGCCCATACCGGGCCGCACCAGCTCCAAATTATGGTGCAGTTCCTCATGGGCGAGCTTGTAGAGCCTTCGCTGCTCGTCGCTGGGTTTGCCGGGACGACAGAAAAAGGTCCGCGAAATGTCGGCGCAATAACCGAGCGGGCCCAACATGTCGGTGTCGACATCGACCAACTCACCAGGACGGATGAGCCGGTCGGAGGATTCCTGCAACAACGGATTGGCGCGGTCGCCGGCGCTCAGCGCGCGGTCGTCGATCCAGTCGCCTCCCATGGCGATATTGGTCTGATAGAGAATCGACCACAGCTCGTTCTCGGTCATGCCGGGCTCGAGCGCAGCGCGCATGCGTGACAGCCCAATCTCGGCGACGGCGATGGCGTAGACCATGCATTGGACTTCCTCCGCCGATTTGATCGAGCGGGCCAGTTCCATCGGCACCTGCGCGTCGCCGACGACGTAGCCGCGGGCCGCCAATTCCTGCGGTATCAACGGCGGACCGCCATCGATAGCGATCCGTTTACTGCCACCGCCATGGGCAACGAGCAGGTCACCGATCTCGTCGGCCCAGGCTTTCGTCATCTCACCCACTCTGGGCCCGCCGAAGAATGGGCTTATCGGCTTGAACGGCCGGCATTCGTCGACGGTATCCAGGCCGGCGGCCGTATGATGGGAATAGCCGGCGTCGAACAACACAACCGGACCTTCGACCGGTAGGAACAGATAGCGGTAGGGGATGTGCATCTGCAGGGCGGAGCTGTGACGGCTGCCGGTGGCGTAGCGAATATTGAGCGCATCGAACAGAATGCAGGCGCCGTAATCGTGGGCCGCGAGTTGCTCGCGGACGCGCCCCAATCGATAGCGGCGGAGCGCGGTCATGTCGATGCCGGCTTCGGTATCGGGCAGGCGGTTGATCGGCGTCGATCGGGCGATCCGCACCATATCCGGTCGGCGATCCGACGGTCGGCCGGTTGACTGGTCGCTATTCATGCCTATGCCTCCTCAACGTTCCTCGCCGAAATCCCGGTTCCGATCATGGCCACAGGATCGGTTCGACCGCGTCGGCCACCGCGCGCGCCAGGACGGCGTTGCTCTCCGGCGTCAGATGAATGCCGTCGATTTCGCACCCCTCGACAATGGTGCTGGCGTCGAGGAAATCGCACTTGTAGCCCTCGGCGAGCCGCCGATAGAGTTCCGGCAACGCCCGCGAATTCTCTTCGACGCCATCGAAGAAAACCGCCATCGCGTCGACCGGCCGGGTGACCAAAGGCGGCGCGACGACGAGGATTTTCGGAATGCCGAGGTCGGGCCCGGCTTGGCTCCTGAGAATGCCGAGGACCAGCCCGCCGCATCCGGCGGCGATGTCGTTGGCCGTCAAATGCATGTTCGATTGCAGGTCGTTGGTGCCGAGCATGATGATGACGAGATCGAGCGGGGCATGGGATTCGAGCAGCGGCGGCAGCGCCTTGACACCGTTGCGATCGGGGAGCAGCGGGCTGTCATAGGCCGTCGTGCGCCCGTTGAGGCATTCTTCGACGACATGCGCCCGCTTGCCGAGCAGGCCCCGAAGAATGTGCGGCCACCGCTGCGCCAGCGGGTATCGCAACATGTTGTCCGCCCGAAAGCCCCAGGAAATCGAATCGCCGTAGACGAGAATAGATTTGGTCATCGACCGATCACTCCGTTCACCATTGCGTCGTCACGATGTCGCCCTTTCAGTGGCCAAGGCGGTGAGGTCATCGGCGATCCGGGCGACCACCGCGTCCCATTGTTTTGGCTCGGGCTGGCGATAGAGGCGGACGCTGGGATACCAGGGGGAGCGGTCGCCGTCGGCGCCCCAGCGCCAATCGCAGGCGTAAGCCAGCATCGCCCACACCGGCCGGTCCAACGCTCCGGCGAGGTGAACCGTGACGGTGTCGACGGATATCAGCAGGTCGAGTTGCTCAATGATGCCGCCGGTCTGATAGAAATCGCCAAGCGTTTCGTCCCCGAGGTCGTGAATCCGATCGTCGAAGCCCGCCGTCGACTCGCCGAACTGAAGATTGAAGTAACTGACGCCCGGAACGTCGAGCAGCGGCGCAAGATATTCGAGACGCATCGATCGGGTGTAGTCGCCCTTGAAGATCTTGCTGCCGGCCCACACCAGTCCGACCTTCAGGCCGTCGCCGTCGAGCGGGGAGGTGTCCCGAGGCGCTGCGGACACATAGGGGACCTTGGCCGGTATGTCCGGCCACCGGGTCTCGAACAGACCGGGCAAGCTGAACACCGGGACCTTAAGGTCCGCCGCCGGCATTTCTTCGTCGGGCGTCACGACCCGGTCGACCCCGGCGACGGTTTCAAGCAACCTCTTGATCTGTTGCGGCGCATAAAAGATTATGGTGCCGCCGCGCTCCTTGATCCCCGGCAAATAACGCGCGCACTGGATAATGTCGCCGAAGCCTTGCTCGCCGTAAACGATCAGCGTTTTGCCCGCGAAATCACCGCCGTCCCACAACGGTGGCTTGAATCGCTGGTGCCGCGCGCGCTGGTCGCGGCGGTTCAGACGCGCCTCGTAGTCGGCGAAGCCGCGTTCGTAGTCGCGGGCGCGGAGATAGCAGAGCCCGCGATCGAAACGCATTTCGGGGTCCTTCGGCGCATGGCGCAGGGCACGATCATATATTTCGATCGCCTCATCGAAGCGGGCGGTGGCCTCGAGCACATTTCCGAGATTGTGAAGCGCAGAGACGAAGCCGGCCTCGAGGCGAAGCGTGCGCCGGAACGCCTTTTCGGCATCCTCGTAGTCGTGCCCGTAATAGTGCAGGAGCCCGAGATTGCGATGGACCAGCGGATTGCTCGGGACCAGCGTTTCGACCCGCTGCAGCAGGTCGCGCGCCTCATCGAGACGGCCGAGCAGGACCAGGCATAGTCCGAGCGTGTTGAGCAGCCCGACATGGTCGGGCGCGGCATTGAGCGCCCGCCGCAGGGCCGGCTCCGCATCTTCGGCACGGTCGATCTGCATCAAGGCGGTGGCATAGAGCTGTTGCGCCTCGACCAAGCTGGGTTGGCGTTGGGTGACCTCTCCCAATATCTGCGCCGCCTTGCCAATCTGATTGTTGGCCAGGAGTTTTTTTGCCAGCTTGAGCGCCTCGGGAATGGAAATCTGTTTCTGCTGCATCGGCTCCGCTTGGGGAAAACCGGGTTGACGAGATACTGCGGACGGCGGCTCCAACTCTTGAACGGTCCTTTATTGACGTGCGCCCCTGGGGCGGTACTTGGTACCATTCCAGGCTTGCCGATTGCCAATGGGAAATTGCCAAGGGAGTTTCGCCGTGACGTCATCTGCCGGCCGCCTGCGGGCGGTGTTTGCCGAGCCCGGGATACGGGTCACCGCTTGCTGCTTCGATGCCTTGAGCGCACGACTGATCGAACGCGCGGGTTTCCCGCTGTCGTTCATGTCCGGCTTCGCGGTGTCGGCGGTTCGTCTCGGTCTGCCCGATACCGGATTGATTTCCTTTGCCGAGATGGCCGACCAGGGACGCAACATTTGCGCCGCCGTCGACATTCCGGTCATCGGCGACGGCGACACCGGCTATGGCAATGCGATCAACGTCAAACGGACCGTGGACGGTTATCGGCGGGCAGGGTTCGCCGGCGTGATGCTCGAGGATCAGGTTTCGCCCAAGCGCTGCGGCCATACCCGCGGCAAGCAGGTGGTCGACCGCGGTGAAGCGCTGGCGCGCGTGCGGGCCGCCGTCGACGCCCGCGATGAGGGCGACGATATCCTGATCGTCGCGCGTACGGACGCGCGAGGCACCGACGGGATCGACGAGGCGATCTGGCGGGCCCAAGCCTTTGCCGATTTCGGCGCTGATATCACTTTCGTCGAAGCGCCCAGCGACGAAATGGAGTTGGCCCGTATCTGTAAAGAGATCCCGACGCCGCAAATGGCGAACATGGTGCACCAGGGTCTAACCCCGGTCCTCTCGCCACAACGCCTCGAGGAATTGGGATTTAAGCTCGCGATCTATCCCTTCACGCCGCTCGCCGCGGCGATCAAGGCGATGAGTGAGGCCCTGGCGGCGCTCGCCGAGGGTCGCCAGCCGGTCGAAATGATGACCGATTTTGGCGAACTGTGCGAGATCGTCGGCTTCGACGACTACTACGCGGCCGAGGACCGCTATCTTGGCGGATAAGCGATGACCGTCGAATCGATTGCTTTTCCCGAGGATGACCCGGCGCGCGCGGCACGGGTGTTCGATGGCGCGCTGGTCGTCTATCGCCAGGTCGCGGCGTTGGCGCCACTGCTGACGCTGGCGCGCGATCACGTGGAGGCTGTTCTTGGCGGTGAGCCGCGAACGGCGCACCAACGGTTCACGGTGGGCGACTATCTCGACAAGGTCGAAACTTTGCGGCGCAATTGGCGCAGCGAGGGTCGGGTGCGCGCGTTGTGGATCGATATCTTGCGCGCCGTCGGCGCCGATCCGGAGCAAACCTACTACGATTGGTTCGCCCTGCGGGCGGTACCGCCGCGGCATCACTTTCCCGCCAACCCCCGCCTCCACCTGCCGCCCCATCGCGACAGCTGGGGTTCGAACGTTTACCAGCAAATCAACTGGTGGGCACCGGTCTTCCCACTCGAGGCGGAGCGGACATTGGTAGTCTATCCCGACTATTGGTCACGACCGATCGCCAACACCAGCGCGCGCTGGGACTTAGCCGAGCTGCGCCGGCTGCCGCCCACCGACCGCAAGGCGTATCCGCGGCTGGCGGCGCTGGCGGAGCCGATGGGCGACACCACGCCCGTGCCCATCGTCATCGATCCCGGCGATCTCTTATGCTTCTCCGCCCAGCACCTGCACGCCAGCCGGCCTGATGCTGCCGCCCTGACGCGGTTCAATACCGAATGCCGGACGGTCAATATCGACGACGTGCGCGCGCACCGCGCCGCGCCCAATACCGACGGTGGCGCTCCCTATGTCGCCTGGGACTGGTTCAAGCGTTTCCCCGATGGCCGCAGTCTGGCCGCCGATCTTGGACTGCCGGGTGGCTTGGTCCGGCTGCCATCCGCGCCGGCCTAGCGATCGTTTGCCAGCGCGTCCCGTCCGGCCGCGCTGATCCGATAGAGCGATTTCCACTTCGGCTGTGCCGAGGCCGGATCGAGTTCCAAATACCCCTGCCTGCGCAGTGCTTCGGCGTGGCGGAATTCCACCGCCGGGGCGGCCCCATGATCGCCCTCCCAGAAGGCGGCGGGGTGAGGCAGGCGGGTCAGGGCCAGCACATGATCGGCGGCGGCGAATTCAAGCAATCGGCGTTCGCTTTCAGTCATCGACGGGCCTGTCGATTATGGGGATAACCACGCCATCGGACCGGAAGCAGCTCCAGTCGATGGAGCGGCAGAGAACCCGGCCGTCAATGCCGCCGGCATCGAACAATCGGCCATCCTCGGGCGATTCCGCAGCACAGACGACAAACGGCGCGCCGCGCAGGAAGGTTTCGGAATACTGCGCCGCCGGGCTGATCGCCAGCGCCGCCTTGAGCAGCGCGGCGATAACAATTTGCGGCTCGATCATGGGCGTGATATCTGCCTTGCGCCGTTCATGCCAGTTCTCGCGCGGCAACCGGCGAGAACCAGGATACAAGACGTGGCGGGCAGGCAGGCACGGTGCATGGCGGCTATCCAATGGGATCGGGCAGGGTCCAAACGCCTTCGGACACTAGCACCGTCCGGCGGAATCGCGTTAGCGGCGAGGGATTTTCCTTGGGTGGGCGTGTGGCCGCGGCGTTACACGCCGGTCTTGCCGCCGGGCCGCGAGCGCAGCAGCTTGAAGCGCCGGAAGCCGAGGTCGGACAAGTGTTCGAGGTCGAAATCGACCATGCCGCGCGTATCGCGGTCCTTGATCGGCTGCGAGCAGCGCCATTGGGTATCGTTGCGGCCCTTGTTGATCTTCGATACCGACACGTAGCAGATCCGAGCCGGGCAGGTCAGGGCGCATCCGGCGTTGGCGAACAGCGTGATCCGTTGTTTGTTTTCCAGTTTTTCGAGAAATTCCGGCTGCTCGCAGAGTTCCATCGGCAGCACGACGGTATCGTAGATCTCGAGCGCGGCGTCTATTTTCGCCTGGGTGTCGATGTTCTTGATGACACTGGCCTCGATTCTGTATTTCGGGAAGTCACGCCGGATCCACTCCGCGAGCTTGTCATTGGTGACGATTGCGGCATTGCCCGGGCGATGATACTTGTCGAGGAAGGCCAGGTTTTCCTCGTATTCGGGTTCTTCGGCGAAATGGTTGGTCAGCGGGATGCGGACGCCGATGCCGACATCGTACATCACCGCAACATCGCGCTCGTAAAGCTCGGGCTGGTTGAAGACGCGGCCACCATAGAGCGTGCTGCCCTCGACGAATCCGAACAGGCTGTCGATCTGGGCGATCGGCACGGTGGCGTAGTTCTTGGCCAAGAAGCGCAGCACCGGCTGCTCCGGCGGCTTGCTGCGGGCGGAAATCGTGAACACCGTATCGGCATGAAACGGCCGCGCCGAAACCGCGTAATCCTTGCGTGCCGGCTCGGCCCGAGCCTCCGGCGTCCTGATCTCGTCCAGCAATCGCGACATCGGTCGCTTCCCCTCCGTCGCCGGTTGGAATCGCGCCAGCATATGGTGACAAACCGGCCGATCGGCGGCATTGACCTGGATCAAGGCCGTTTGGCCCCGTTTGACGGGGCGAATGGCGGCACGTCGATGTGGCGAGGCGTATTGCCGACGCTGTGGTTTTCCCAGATCAACTCGAACGCGCTTTCGATCGCGCCGGCGAAATGTCCGACATCGAAGAGCGGGCCGGTCCCGGCAGCGCCGACGATCCGGCCGCGCAATTGAGCGAGCCTGTCCGGATCTCGCGCAAGCGCGATCGCGGTCTCGCGGTAGCCCGCGCCGTCGGCGGCGATCAACTCCTCGACGCCAAGCGTTGTCAACAGACTGGCCGCGACCCGGCCGGCGAACGACGGTCCGGCGACGGTGAGCAGCGGCAGGCCGACGAACAGCGCATCGCTGGCCGTGGTATGGGCATTGCAGATCAGGGTGTCGAGGAACAGGTCGGCGTATTGTTGCCGCCGCAAATGCCGCGGACGGCAGACCCGCTTGGCAAAGAGGAGCCGCGCCGGATCGACTTCGGCACTCGCGGCGGCGGCGCGCAGGTTGGCCGTGACGGTATCGCTGTCTGCGAGCAACCAAAGGACCGATCGCGGTACTTCGCGGAGGATCTCCATCCACAGGCCAAAGACCTTGGGCTCGATCTTGTGGGCGATATTGAAGCAGGCGAAGACGAAGACATCGTCGGGTAGTCCCCACTCGCCGCGCAGTGTCGGCGAATCGTCGATCTCCTGGCCGGGGTCGCTGACCTGGAAGCAGCGGGGCAGGCTGACGACTTTCTCGGAAAACCAGCGCCGGTTCGCCGGCGGTAGCACCACCGGATCGGCGATGATGTAATCGATCCAGGCGGCACCCGTCGTGCCGGGGTAGACCAGGTACGAAACCTGGAGCGGCGCCGGCCGTCGGGCAAGGATGCCGGGCCGCGCCGACCCGGAATATCCCATCAGGTCGACAACGATATCGATTTCATCCGCCGCAATCGCGCGGGCCGCCTCTTCATCGCTCAAGCGGTGCAGGTCGACGAAGCGGTCGCAATCGGCGGCGATCTTCCGGCGTTCGACGCTGCCGTCGTCGGTTCCCGTCGCGTAGGCATGAACCCGGACCCGGGTCCGGTCGTGCGCGGCGAACAGGGACTGCATCAGGTAAGCCGTGGCATGGCGCCGAAAATCGCCCGACAAATAGCCAATGCGTAACGGTCCCGGGTGTGGCGTATGGGGCCTCGGCGATCCTGCCGCCGGGAATTGCAGCGACCACGCTCGAGCGATCCGCAGCCGGTCTTCCTCGGCAATGTCCAACAGCAGGGAATGGAACGGGGCAATGAGGTGGGATGGTGGCGGTTCGGATTGGAGTCGGAAGAGCTCAATCAACCGCTTGGTATCCACCCCAATGCCGGTCCAGTCCGCCAGGCTGAGCCGGGCATAGAGGCCGCCGTCGAGGGCGCCGACATGGCCTGGGTCGAGATCGAGCGCGGCCTCGAAGCAGCCGCGCGCCTCGACGACGCGATCAAGCCGCTGGAGCGCCTTGCCCTGGGCAATGAGATTATCGGCCGATTGCCCTGTGATTTCCTCGATCCGGCGGAGATGGCCCAACGCAGCGTCGGTGCGGCCCTGGCTCTTCAGCAGGTCGGCGAGGTTGGCATGGGCCAGGGCATATTCGGGAACAAGGGTAAGCGCCGCCCGGAGCAACTCGATCGCGTCGTCGTGCCGTTGGGCGGTGGCGTAAGCGGCCGCCAGATTATTAATATTTACGGCGACCTCGTGCCGCGCCGCGGTTTGTATGCGGGCCGCCGCGCTCGCCTGGGTGAGCAGATCGCGTGCCGCCTCGAGCCGGCCGGCCTCCCGCGCCTGTGCCGCTCGTGCGCAAAGACGGCTGATCGCGGCAACCGCGACTGGCCTGACTGGTTCGTCGTCCACCGGGCTCATCGCGGCAAAGAGTAGGAGCGGGGCCGCTGTCTGTCCAATGGGGACCTCGCCGGCCCGACCGCATCCAGCCGCCTAATCAGGCCGACACACGTGAAGGCGGCCAGGGCGACGCTAGGCGCGCAGCGCCATCAATTCGTTGAGCACGCCGCGGTCGACGTCCTTGCCTTCGGTCTCCCAGACGGCCTCGCCAAGGACGGTCCATTGGTTCGCCTCTGCGGCCGTCGGCGTGTAGATCTCCATGCCGGCCTTGGTGAGTGCTCTCTTGTAAAAGTTTTCGAGCCTACGGTCTTGCTCGGTGGCTTCGTAAGCGGCCTCCTGGGCGGCCAACATGAACACCTCGCGCATCGACTCCGGCATGGCGTTGAACGTATTGATGTTCATGACTTGGAACAGGACGGAGAAGATCGCGTTGACCTCGGTCGCGTATTTCAGCACCTCGTGCATATCGAACTGGAAAGTCCAGATTGGCTGCACGTGAATGCCGTCGACGACGTCGACCTTCAAGGCCTGGAATGTCTCCGTCCACGGCAGCGGCGTCGGGATGCCGCCCCAGTTTTGGATCAGTGCGATCGACAACGGTGAGCGGAGCGTGCGGAACTTCAGACCGTCGACCGCGTCTGGCGCCGGTAGCGCGCGGATATTGTTCCACAAGAGGCGGAAACCACCGGCACCGACCGGCGGCAGCACCTTTACCGGCACTTCGGATTCGAACCCCGCCGCCTGCTTCTTCCACAAGTCGGACTTGAACAGCCGCAGCGCCATGTCCCAGTCGGTAATGGCATAAGGCAGGTCAACAAACGAGAACTTGTCGGAGAACAGGCTGAACTGCGGCGTCGCGTGCGAGGTGATGTCGATGAAGCCGGTCTGTACCGCCTCGAGCTGATAGACATCAGTGCCTACCGTCGACATAGTGTAGATGTGGAAGTCCATCTCGACGTCATACTTCTTACGCAGGATCTCCGGGATGCGTGAGACGGAGACGTGGGACGGATCGCCTTCCTTCCCGTTCAGCCCGACGACAATTGGCTTAAAAAACCTTTTCGCCTGTTGCGAACGGACGATCGCCGGCGCCCCAATAATGGCCCCGGCAGCCAACCCCGCTGAAATCTTGACTACTTGGCGCCGGGAGATCTTTCGGCTACTCGGCCGCTGTTTCGACATGCCCCATTTCCTCAGCTGATGACTGCTTAGCCGACATTCCCCAGATGATATCGATTTTCGTGGAATTCGCATTGCCAGTCTAGTCTTCCAGCCAGCACGGTGTGAGTCAGTTAACCGGACTACCTCGCACCGGTTTGGCGAATCGTCGATCTCCTGGCCGGGGTCGCTGACCTGGTAGCAGCGGGGCAGGCTGACGACTTTCTCGGAGAACCAGCGTCGGTGCGGCCCTGGCGCTTCAGCAGGTCGGCGAGGTTGGCATGGGCCAGGGCATATTCGGGAACGACGGCAAGCGCCGCCCGGAGCAACTCGATCGCATCGTCGTGCCGTTGGACGGTGGCGTAGGCGGCCGCCAGATTGTTGAAATTGACGGCGACCTCGTGCCGCGCCGCGGTTTGTATGCGGGCCGCCGCGCTCGCCTGGGTGAGCAGATTGCGTGCCGCCTCGAGCCGGCCGGCCTCCCGCGCCTGTGCCGCCCGCGCGCAAAGACGGCTGATCGCGGCAACCGCGACTGGTCTGACTGGTTCGTCGTCCACCGGGCTCATCGCGGCAAAGAGTAGGAGCGGGGCCGCGGTCTGTCCAATGGGGCCTCGCCGGCCGTATTGCGGACGGCAGACGCCCGCGCGGTTCGCCCGAAGACGGGCCGGTCGCGGCCGGATCGCTGGAAACGGTACTCTTTGCTGGAATTGATTTGAATCAAAGTGTCGGGCGACGGTCTCTGATATTCGGGCCTGTTCGGACTTTGACAACCGAAAGGGGGGCGGAATGGCGAGCCCGCGCAACGTCCAGAGCTTGAAGGTCGAAAGCCCAAACGGTGCAGTCGACGGCAGCGGAGCGACCGCGCCGGAAGTGCCGGATAGTGCCGCCGGCGCCGGCCCAAGGGACACCGGCGCACGCGAGATCGCCGAAGCTCCGCCGATCGAGGCTCCCAGTCCGGCGGAACCGGCACGCGATCCGGACACGATACGCCGGATGTTCGAGACCGGTGAATATCCCTACAAGCAGAAGGTTAGCCGAAAAGACTACGAGAAGCACAAGGCTCAGCTGCAGGTCGAGCTGGTCAAGGTTCAGGATTGGGTCCGCGAGACGGGTCAAAGGATCGTCATGCTGTTTGAAGGCCGCGACGCGGCCGGCAAGGGGGGGACGATCAAACGCTTCACGGAGCACCTGAATCCTCGTGGCGCGCGCGTCGCGGCGCTCGATAAGCCGACCGAGAGGGAGCGGGCGCAATGGTTCTTCCAGCGCTACATTCGCCATTTCCCCGCCGGTGGCGAGATCGTCTTTTTCGACCGTTCCTGGTACAACCGCGCCGGCGTCGAGCGGGTCATGGGTTTCTGCACGCCCAACGAGTACCTCGAGTTCATGCGCCAGGCGCCGGAGATCGAACGAATGATGGTGCGGAGCGGCATCCGTTTGTTCAAATACTGGTTCTCGGTGACTCGCAAAGAGCAGCTGCGGCGATTCAAGGCGCGCGAGCACGAACCGCTAAAGAAATGGAAGCTGTCGCCGATCGACCGCGAATCGCTCAACAAATGGGACGACTACTCGGAAGCGAAGGAGGCGATGTTCTTCTACACCGACACCGCCGACGCACCGTGGACGATCATCAAGTCGGACGACAAGAAACGGGCACGCCTGAATTGCATGATGCATTTCCTCCACTCATTGCCCTATCCGGAAAAGAACGAGGATGTGGTGCGTCCGCCGGACCCACTGATCGTCGGGTCGGGCCTCGATGTGATCCGTAAGAACGAGCACATATTGGGGCGGAGCCTCCATCCCGAACACCGGCGCAACTCCTGACACCGATCTCCGGTCCCGGGCCCCGGGACCGATGCCGCCAGTCGGCCTCATGGCGGTCCGCGCCGCGGCGTGTCGCGGCCGTTCGCGGGCCATGATAGAGTTCCGCCAGTTTGCCCTGTCATCGGTTTGGAACGGAGGGGCTCCGATGGATTTGTCAGAAGCGGTTGGTTATCTCGCCGCCGGCCTCGTTTTCACGACGTTTTGCATGAAGACGATGATGCCGCTGCGCTATGTCGCGATCACCAGCAATTTCGCCTTCATCACCTATGGCGTCGTTGGCGGGCTCTATCCGATCCTGATCCTCCACACCATCCTGCTGCCGCTCAACCTCTACCGGTTGCACGAGATCCGGAAGACGATTCGCGGCGTGCGCGAAGCGGTGGATGGCGACCTCAATGTTCAATGGCTGCTGCCCTACATGCGCAAGCGACGCTTCGCGGCGGGCGAGGTGTTGTTCGAGAAGAACGACCCGGCCCACGAGATGTTCTATGTCGTCAGCGGCACGGTGCGTCTGGATGAGCTCGGCCACGACCTCGGTGCCGGTGATCTGATCGGCGAGATCGGTCTCTTCGCGCCCGACCAGATGCGCATGGATTCGGCCACCTGCACCACCGATGGCGAATTGTTGGCGATCTCCGACCAGAAGGTGATGGAGCTGCTGTACCAGAACCGGGAGTTCGCCTTTTTCCTGATCCGCCTGGTCACCGGGCGGCTGATCCACGACCTGCGCGACCACGCGAAGGTGGCGTGAGAGTAGTTCGGGCGGTTGAGTTGCCAGGTCGGTCAGGCCCGATATGGCTATCGTCACTGCTTTTCGAGAACCCTGCAGGTGGCAATGAGCGCGCTTCCAGACTCCTGGGCACACACCTCCATTGACGTTGGCGACAACAACTTTGCCTGGAAAAGAGAGTCCTCGTCGGAGAACAAAAGGCTTTCGTTGTCGCTCCGGATCACGCCGACCAAAGTCTCGACGTGTGTCGGCGAGGACCAGAAGCCGATCAGCCCACGACCATCGTGCCGGTCGATCTTCAACGTCCACAAGATCGAGCGGTCAGCGAATACTGGTTCCTGTCGTGATGCTTGATGCCCAAGCGTCCCCTGTACGGCTCCTTCGTTACCCGACCCGGACCACGTGCCGACGAGATTCGGCACGGACGAATCGGCAAAAGCGGACGTCCCGATCGCAACGGCGGTGAGCACGGACGCGACGACGATCGCGCCTGAGCGCGCAAGGGCATTCATCGGTCCTCCTCCATGCATAGTTGCGCAGTTCGATGCAGAGTTGGACTTCCGCGCGAATTGTCGAAAAGCCCATATCTACTGCGGATTAAAATGGTGCCGCCGGTAAGAATCGAACTTACGACCCCACCCTTACCAAGGGTGTGCTCTACCCCTGAGCTACGGCGGCATAGAGGGCGCGCAACATGCCACAAGGGACCTGGCCGCGCAAGCGGCTCGGCGGCTCGGCGCGGGTCGTGGCGGCACCGGATTGAAACCGGCTAAATCTTCGGCACCGGCGCGGGGATTCGCGCGCTCGCCCGTTCAACGACAGAGAGCCATTCCGCTCCGCGCCCACGACAAGGAGAGCCGCCGTGACCGTCCGCATCCTCGTATTCCTATCAATTCTCGCCGTCTCCATCCCACCCGCCGCCGGCCAGAGCGCCGACCCGCCCGGCGGCTGCGACGGTGCCAGGGCGGCCAAGCATTTCGACCGCATGGACGCGAACCGGGACGGGCGCGTCACCGAAGACGAGATGATGCAGGTTCGCCTGACGCTTGTGCAGCGGGCCGACACCAATGGCGACGGCGTGCTGTCCGCGGACGAATTCTCGGCTGCCGGCCAAGGGCGCCAGGGCGACCGTGCAGAGCGGCGTTTCGTCAGGCTCGATGCGGACAACGACGGCGCCGTGACGATGGCGGAAATCTTCGCGGTGCGGCTGGCATTTCTGCGTCGGGTCGATGCCGACGGCGACGGCGCGATGACCCTGACCGAGCTCCAAGCGGCGGGCCCCTGCCGTGGCGTGCCGCGGGTCCAATAGGGGCACCAAAAGGCGGCGCAACCGTTGCGCCGGGCCGACACGCGGCCTACCATTTCGACCGTGCAGTCGATGGGGCGGAACGCGGTGAATCGTAAGCGAGACGACGAGGATGAGACCCGGCCGCGCGGCGCGGCCGCAAGCAAGGACCGGGCCGAGCGCCAGGCGGCCGCCCTGCGCGCCAATCTGCGCCGCCGCAAGGCCCAGACCAAGGCGCGCGCCGAGCGCCGGCATAGCGACGAACACGATTCGGATTAACGACGTGCGCGGCCTTGAGGCCGTTCCCCGACTCACGTACAAACGGGCCTTCGGCGCGATCGGGCGCGGGACGCCGCGACGACGGTGCCGGCCCCGGCAATCCTTGGGCGGACCATGGACAGGATCCACATTCGCGGCGGGCGACCGCTCGACGGCAAGATCGAGATCAGCGGGGCCAAGAACGCGGCGCTGCCGCTGATGGCGGCATGCCTGCTGACCGACGACACGCTGACCCTGACCAACGTCCCCGATCTTGCCGACATCATGAGCATGGCCCGGTTGCTCGAAAAGCTCGGGGTCAGCGTTTCCCGCAACGGCGACGGCGAGCGCCACGCCATATCGTTGACCGCGGACCGCATCTTCGACACCACCGCGCCCTACGATTTGGTGCGCCGCATGCGCGCCTCGGTGTTGGTCCTCGGGCCGCTGCTGGCGCGCTACGGCCAGGCGACGGTTTCGCTCCCCGGCGGATGCGCCATCGGCGCCCGACCCGTCGATCTGCACCTCGAAGGCATGCGGCGCCTGGGCGCCGACATCGAGCTCGGTGACGGCTATATTCGCGCCACCGCCACGGGCGGCCTGAACGGCGCGCGTATCGTGTTTCCGATGGTTTCGGTCGGCGCCACCGAGGACGTCCTGATGGCGGCCAGCCTGGCGCGCGGCGAAACGGTGATCGAGAATGCCGCCCGCGAGCCGGAGATCTCCGATCTGGCGCGCTGCCTGGTGGCGATGGGGGCGCAGATCGATGGCATCGGTTCGTCAACCCTGACCGTCCAAGGGGTCGATCGCCTCGGCGGCGCAACTCACGAAATCATCGCCGATCGCATCGAGACCGGCACCTACGCGATGGCGGCGGCGATCACGCGCGGGCGGATCGAGTTGGTCGGTGCGCGCCATGACGACTTGACGGCGGTGATCGAAACCCTGAACCGGGCCGGGGTGACGGTGATCCGCAACGGCGCCGGGTTGGTCGCCAGCGCCGCCGAAAGGCCGCTCTTGGGGGTCGATACCCATACCGAACCGTTCCCCGGTTTTCCGACCGATCTCCAGGCTCAATTCATGGCGCTGATGTCCACTGCCGACGGCGCGGCGATGGTCACCGAGACGATCTTCGAGAACCGTTTCATGCACGTGCCGGAGCTGTCGCGGATGGGCGCCGACATCCACCTTCACGGCGGGACGGCGATGGTGCGCGGCGTGCCGAGGTTGCACGGGGCGCCCGTGATGGCGACCGATCTCAGGGCCTCGGCGTCGCTGGTGTTGGCGGGGCTGGCAGCGGACGGCGAGACGACGATAAGCCGCGTCTATCATCTCGACCGCGGATTCGAGAAAGTGGTGCGCAAACTGGCCGGCTGCGGCGCCGACATCGAACGTGTAAAGGAGGCAGGATGAAGGACGGGCTGAAACTGCGCGCCCTCGACGGCGACGATCTCAGTGTCGTCTCGACGCACCTGCAGGATGCGGTGGTCCCGCTCAGCGAAATCACCTACCTGCCGCGGGAACGCCGCTTCGCGTTCGTCGCCAGCCGGTTCCGCTGGGAGAATTGCGATGCGGCCCGCGAAAACTGCAGCGCCCACGAAAGAGTGAATTGCGGCGTCATGTTCGATTGCGTGACGCGGGTGCGGACCCGCAACGTCGATCTCAAGGACCGCCGCCAGACGTTTACCGTTTTGGCCCTCAGCGGTGAGGACAATGGCATCACCTTGGTGCTCGGCGGCGGCGGCGAGGTGCGGCTGGAAGTAGAGCGCATAGTATGCCATCTACAGGACATCGGGGAGCCCTGGCCGACCCAATGGAAGCCGGGACACCCCGATTCCGATGGCGATTGACGGCGATGCACGGATCACATCACGGAGTCACGAAAGGTGCGCAAGGAAGAGGGGCTCATCCTCGCCCTGCCCAAGGGGCGTATCCTGGCGGAGGTCATGCCGATCGTCCGACGGGCAGGTATTGAGCCCGAACCGGCTTTCGACGACCCCGATTCGCGCCAATTGCATTTTCGCACCAGTGTTCCGGGATTGGACCTGATCCGCGTCCGCAGCTTCGATGTCGCCATCTTCGTCGCCTTCGGTGCGGCTGCGATGGGCATCGCGGGGCAGGACGTGCTGATGGAGTTCGAGTATCCCGAGATCTACGCCCCGGTAGATCTGGGGGTCGGGGTGTGCCGGCTGAGCGTCGCCGAACCGGCGGACCTGGTCGCGGGCGACGACCCGACGCGGTGGAGCCATATCCGGGTGGCGACGAAATATCCGGCGCTGACGCAGCGCCATTTCGCCGCCCGCGGCGTTCAGGCCGAATGCATAAAGCTGTCGGGCGCGATCGAGTTGGCGCCCCGCCTCGGACTATGCCGCCGTATTGTCGACTTGGTATCGACGGGCGCGACGCTCGAGGCCAACGATTTGGTCGAGGTCGAGCGGATCGTCGATGTCAGCTCTCGATTGATCGTAAACCGCGCATCGCTCAAGACGCGGCCCGACGAACTGGGCCCGTGGATCGACCGCTTCAGGGAGGCGATCGATGACGCTTAGATTGAACGCCGCCGAGGCCGGTTTCGAATCGGACTTTATCAGGCTGGTCGAAGCGCGGCGCGGCGTCGAAGCCGATGTCGACGACGCGGTCGCCGAGATCATTGCCGACGTTCGGACCCGGGGCGATCGAGCATTGATCGATCTTACCGCGCGTTTCGATGGTCAGAACCTTACCCCCGAGACCCTGCGCGTCGGCGCGGCGGAGATCGCGGAGGCGGCGGCGCGCTGTTCCGCCAATGCGCGCCGCGCGCTCGCCGAAGCGGCGCAGCGGATCACCGCATTTCATGAGCGGCAAGTTCCCGCCGACGATTCCTTCGTCGATGACGCCGGCATCCGCTTGGCGGCAAGGTGGACGCCGGTTGCCGCCGCCGGCATCTATGTTCCTGGGGGCACCGCGGCCTATCCCAGCTCGGTCCTGATGACCGCGATTCCCGCCCGCGTCGCCAACGTGCCGCGCCTGGTGATGACCGTGCCGACCCCCGACGGCGAACTCAATCCCCTGGTCATGGCCGCCGCCGAGATCACGGGAGTGGATGAGATTTATCGTATCGGCGGTGCGCAGGCGATCGCGGCACTGGCATATGGCACGCAAACTGTGAGCCCGGTGGACAAGATCGTCGGACCCGGCAACGCGTTTGTCGCCGCCGCCAAGCGGCGGGTCTTCGGCGTCGTCGGCATCGACATGGTCGCCGGACCGTCGGAGATCCTGGTCGTCGCTGATGCGGCCAACGACCCGTCGTGGATCGCCATCGACCTGTTGTCGCAGGCCGAGCACGACAGCGTGGCTCAGGCCATCCTGATCACCGACGATGCGGACTTTGCGAACGCCGTCGCCGATGCCGTCGCCGAACACCTCGATACGCTGCCGCGGGCCGCGGTTGCCGGTGACAGCTGGCGCGAACACGGCGCCATTATCGTCGTGCCCGATGTCATCGAATCGGGACCCTTGATCGACGCACTGGCGCCCGAGCATCTCGAGCTCGCGGTCGCCGATCCCGAGGCCCTCGCGGCGCGGATCCGCAATGCCGGGGCGATCTTCCTGGGCCGCCACACGCCGGAGGCGATCGGCGATTACGTCGCCGGTCCCAGCCACGTCCTGCCGACGGCGCGGAGCGCTCGATATGCGTCGGGCCTGGGTGTGCTCGATTTCACGAAGCGTACGACCCTGGTCCAATGCGATGCCCGCGGCCTGGCAATGATCGGGCCGGCGGCCGTCACCTTGGCGGAGGCCGAAGGACTCGACGCCCACGCGCGGTCGGTCGCCATCCGGCTGGGCCAGACAACGGCCGATTAGCCGCCGTGGCGTCCGACGACCAGCGCCTGATCGACGTGAAGCTTGACGAACGGACGGTCGTTCGGCGCAACGCCGACGTCGAGCACGAGCGCGCCGTCGCCATCTACGACCTCTTGGACGAGAATTCGTTCGAGCCGGTCAATCCCATGCCGGGGCCGTTTATTCTCCATTTGTCGGTCGAGGGCGATCGCCTGGCCCTCGATATCCATGGCGGCAACGACGAGCCGTTGGACCGGGTGCTGATGTCGCTCAACCCGTTCCGCCGGCTCATCAAGGATTACTTCACCGTTTGCGAGAGCTATTTCGAGGCGATCAAGACGGCGACGCCGTCCCAGATCGAAGCCATCGACATGGGCCGGCGCGGGCTCCACAACGATGGTTCGGAGCTGCTGCGGGAGCGGTTGGTCGACAAAGTCGAAATGGATTTCAATACGGCGCGTCGGCTGTTCACGCTGATCTGCGTCCTCCATATCAAAGGGTAGCGTACGGCGGTGGCGGATCTTCCCGGCAGCGTTCTCTTCGCCTGTACCGCCAACTCGGTGCGCTCGCCGATGGCGGAAGCGATCCTCAAACACTTTCTCGGCCATTTGATTTTCGTCGATTCGGTCGGCGTGCACGGGCGCGAAATCGACGGCTTCGCGATCGCCGTCATGGAGGAGATCGGCATCGACCTCGCGCGGCACCACTCGAAGACGTTCGATGAATTGCAGGATTCGTCCTTCGACCTGGTTGTCACGTTGTCTCCCGAGGCTCAGCACCGGGCGGTCGAGATGACCCGGACCATGGCCTGCGACGTGGAATTCTGGAACACCTTCGATCCGTCGATCGTCGAGGGCTCGCGCGAGGTGCAATTGGCCGCCTATCGGCAAGTGCGCGACCAGATCATGGAGCGCATCATGGCGCGTTTCCCGATGCCGCTGAAGCCCGTGTGAGGCCGATGGAGATGACGCGACGCATGTTCGTAGCCAGCGCCGGCGCCATGACGATGGCGGGTGCGATCGGGACCGCGCGCGGGGAGGCGGCGTTTCGGCTGGCCCCGGAATGGCACCTTCACGCCCGCTGTTTCATGGCTTTCAGCGCGGCCCACGGGACCTATACGCCGGGCCAGATCGATGCCATCCGTCGCGAGCAGGCAGCGGTCGCGCGGGTAATTTCCCAATTCGAACCGGTGACCATGATAGCCAATCGCGCCGACTTGGCCGAGGTTCGGGCGCTGTGCGGTCCAACGGTCGAAATTTTGGAGCTCCGTCATCACGACATCTGGGCGCGGGATACCCTGCCCAGCTTGGTCTCCGGCGCCGACGGCGGCACCCATGCCGTGAACTGGAACTTCAATGTGTGGGGTGAAAGATTTCCCGGCTATGGCGACGACCGCGACCTCGCCGAACGCTTCGCCCGGCATTTGTCCATTCCACAAGTTCGCGCGCGTGTCGTCGCGGAAGGCGGTGCGATCGAGGTCGATGGCGAAGGCACCTTGATCACGACCGAGACCTGTTTGCTGAACCGCAACCGCAACCCGGGTCTATCGCGGGCCGAAGTCGAGGCCGAGTTGTGCCGACTGACCGGGGCGGCCAAGGTCATCTGGCTGTTCGGGTCGCGCGCCGATAGGGTCACCGACGGTCACGTCGATGGCTTGGCGCGTTTCGTTGCGCCCGGTCGGCTCGTCGTCGAGATTTCGGAAGACCCCGATGATCCCGAATACGAGGACCTGTTGGAAAACGCCCGGCGACTCGATGCGGCGCGGGATGCGGCCGGCCGCGTCCTCGAGGTGGTCCGCCTGCGACGTCCGCGCTGGGATCAAATGGTGGATCGAGGCAACGATTTCGCCGCGTCCTACGTCAATTGCTACGTCGCCAACGGCGGCGTGGTCCTGCCACGGTTCGGCGATCGGGAGCGGGACGACGCGGCCCGGGATCTGTTTGCCCGGCTGATGCCGAAGTACCGAATTGTGCAAGTGAAAGTGGACGAGATCTGCGAGGGCGGCGGCGGTATTCACTGCAACACCCAGCACGTTCCCGCACGCTAGCGGCCGCAAACCTGCCGGTTGGCGTCGACGCCGGCCTTTCGAGTCATTGACTTTTCGGCCACCACCCGTACCTTGCACCCCGGTTTCCCGATAAAGGGTCGAGAATGGCGAAAGAAGATCTCCTGGAAATGACGGGCACAGTGAAGGAACTTCTGCCCAATGCCATGTTCCGTGTAGTTTTGGACAACGAGCACGAAATCCTCGCGCACACCTCCGGCAAGATGCGCAAGAACCGCATCCGCGTTCTGGTCGGCGACCGGGTGACCGTTGAGATGACGCCATACGATCTTACCAAGGGACGCATCACCTTCCGCTTCAAATAGATTTCTAAGGGCCGGAGTTGACCGCCAGCGATCGCCCGCCCCTGGTCTTGGCATCGGCATCGCCGCGGCGGCATGAGCTTCTCAGGCAGATTGGGCTCGCCCCCGATCGCGTCGCGCCGGTCGACGTCGACGAGCACCCGCAACGAAGAGAATTGGCAGCGCCGTTGGCAAAGCGTCTGGCGTTGGCCAAGGCCAGGGCGGGGCAGGCGGCGCACCGGGAGGCCTATGTCATCGGCGCCGACACCGTCGTCGCCTGCGGTCGGCGCATCCTCGGCAAGGCGCAGGACCGGGATACCGCGGCGGCATATCTTGGAATGCTGTCCGGTCGGCGCCACCGCGTCGTTGGCGGAGTCGCCGTCGTCGCACCGGACGGCCGCGCCGCGGTTCGCGTGGTGACGACCTCGGTACGTTTCAAACGGCTCACACGGTCGGAGGTCGACGCCTATCTCGATTGCGGCGAGTGGCGCGGCAAGGCCGGCGCCTACGGTATACAAGGCTTGGCCGGGGCATTTGTCACCGGGCTCAACGGGTCCTATTTCAACGTCGTCGGGCTGCCACTTTACGAGACCGTGGCCTTGCTCGGCGGCCTCGGCTACCCCTGGCCAAGGAGCCCGACGAGCCGATGAACGATTGTATGTTGGTCGATATCCACAAAGCCCATTTGCGCGCCGCAATCATGCACGGCAGCGAACTGGACGATCTGTTCCTGGTCGCGATCGATGAGGAGGCGCCGGTCGGCGCCATCTTTCTCGGCCGTGTCCGCCGGGTTCTGCCGGGCATCAACGGCGCCTTCGTCGATCTCGGCACCGCCACCGACGGTTTTCTGCGCGCCTCGGCGGCAAGGGGTGCCGCCGCGCCTGGTTCGCCGGCCGACGACCGATCGATCGGCGAGGACCGGCCGAGAATCGGCGACTATGTCACCGAAGGCCAGGCCGTGGCGGTGCAGGTTGCCCGACCCGGCATCGCCGGGAAGGGGCCGGTGCTGACGACCGAGCTCACCTTGGCCGGCCGCTATCTGGTTTTTCGCGCCGCCGATCCGGCCCTGTCGATCTCACGGCGCATCGACGACGAAGGAAAGCGCCAGGAATTGGCAGCACTGGTCGAACCGCTGCTCGACGGCGCCAACGGTTTTGTCGTGCGCACACTGGCTGCAGGCGCCACCGCCGCCGCGCTCCGCGGCGAGGCCGAGCGCCTGCGGTCGCGCTGGGCCGCGATCGAACAGGGCCTGCGGACCGTGACCGCGCCGACGCGGGTCGATGACGGGGGCGCCCCGCTGCTCCGTGTGCTGCGCGAAGCGGAGCTGGCTTCCGACGCCGTTATCCGCACCCAGGGTGTTGCCGGAATGGCGGAACTGATGCCGGAAATCGAGGGCATGTGGCCCGACCTCGGCGGCCGCGTCGAAATCGACAACCGCCCCGAGAGCCTATTCGAAGCGGCCGGCGTCAATGACGCTCTGGCGCCCTACCTCGGGCGCCATGTCGATCTGCCCGGCGGCGGCTCGCTGGCCGTCGAACCGACTCAGGCACTGACCGCCATCGATGTCGACACCGGCACCCGCAGCGCCGACCGGGGAAACCCGGTCCTCACCGCCAACCTCGACGCCGCGGCGGAAATCGCCCGCCAGCTTCGGATCCGCAATCTCGGCGGCTTGGTCGTTGTCGATTTCGTCCACATGCGGCACCGGGACGACCGCGACCGGGTCGTGGCGGCGCTACGGTCCGCGCTTGACGACGACCGCAGCCGGGTCCAGGTATTGGGGATATCGCCGCTGGGACTGGTCGAGATGAGCCGCGAACGCAACGCCTACGCGGCGCTCACCGAGGCGATGACACCTGAATGAACGAGGTGGCGGGGACGGCCGGGTGACCGTAAAGCAGAAAACGCCAGTGCCGAGGTCGGGCGGCAAATGCCCGGTCTGCCGCAAGCCGACGGTCGCACGCTATCGTCCCTTCTGTTCCGGGCGCTGCGCCGACATCGATCTGGCGCGCTGGTTCACCGGCGCCTACCGCATTGCCAACGAGGAGCCGGCGGAGGACGAAGACGCGACGCGCGACGACCCGGGCTACGATCGATGACCAGAGATATCTAGGCTCGGAAGGCGCTGATTTTCCATGGTTTTGGCGCCGCCGCGCGCAAATCCATAGACGGTGGACAGGCTGCCTCGACTTGGCTATAAGCGCTGCGGTCAAGCCCAGGCGCCCAGGTAGCTCAGTTGGTAGAGCAGGGGACTGAAAATCCCCGTGTCGGCAGTTCGATTCTGTCCCTGGGCACCATTGCCGTTTTTTGTCGTTGATTTAACACGACTTTCTGCCCCTCATTGTCCCACTAGGGTGCATTGCGCCGGAAAGTGGGACACTTTCGTTCCCGTTTTCGTCCGGGACTAGTAGGTGCATGGCGTTGTCGGCCAGCTTCTTGCGGTTTGCCTTCCGCGTGTAGAGCGCGGCCTGCTTCGGACTCTCCCAACCAAACATTGCCATCAACTGGTGTTCGGTCGCGCCGTTGTCTGCGGCGATCGTCGCCCCGGCTTTACGGAGCCCGTGCGCCGAGCAATGCTTGAGCCCGGCGGCATCGCATTGGCGCCGGAACCAGTTCCCGAAGCCGGCAGCCGAGTAGGACTTTCCGTGCTCAGTGGTCAGGTACGTCAGATGGCCGGATGGCGTCGCATCAAGGATTGCGCGCAGTTCCGGCAAGATGGGGATCTGCCTCTCCTTGGGATGTTGGGCGCTGCCCTTCGCTTCCGTGAAGTGCAGCCGCCCTTGACGCTCCATCTGACGGCCGAGCGTGACGACATCGGAACGTCGCACGCCGGTATAGAGCAGCAGCGCAAGGGCGAGTCGCGGTTTGGAGCCTATGGGATGGCGCGCCTCGAATTGTCGAACCTCTTCGATGGTCCAGGTATGGAAGCCTGTTGAACCAGTGCGAATGTAGGGAACATCACGCGCCGGGCTGCGCTCAGCAAGTTCCTGGTCCGGATCAATTGCCCAACCAAACAACTGACGGAGCGCTTTGACGCGAGCGTTTGCCGCTTCTGGCCGGTCGGCGTGCTCGTCCCTGATCCCACGAACGTGGCGCGGTTCCATTAGCGAGCTATAACCGAATCTTGGTGATGGCGTGATGTAGAGGCGGCGTATCCTGGCGATGTTGAGGTCGCCGATTTCCAAGAAGGAAGGATACGCCATGTACGAGGATAGAGTTGTTTCGTTTTCCCATCCAGATGCGATTT